>JACQOU010000155.1 GCA_016207775.1 Deltaproteobacteria bacterium | reverse complement strand
GTGTATGCGGGTGCAGTTTCGGGAAAATAATTTGTTGTGATGGAACATCAAGCCCAACTTGTACATGTTATAGGTAACGGTTCCCCCTTAACAAAAGCATGTCGAACTTTGCCTTTTGTTGTTGTAGCATTCAACATTCTTAATCCGGAGATTCACGCCTGCTTAGGTACCACACGTAGTTCCAGGCTATTAACGATGCTTCTTCAATAACCAGTGGAGTATGTCCTCCACTGTCACGCCTCCCTCCTATACTAAAGCTAGCAAAGGGAACGAGAAAACCCTCCATTTAAGAAAGGAGCAAATCAATGCAAAGGAAACGGTCACCGGTTGTCAGCAACCCGACAAAAAAATCCTTCACGATGCGAATTTTACTCTTAATTGCCATTTGGTCATCATTCCTTGTACCTGATGTGGCAAATGCACGGGACATCTTCGTAAAAGGTTATCACAAAAGAAACGGCACTTGGGTAAAGTCTCATATGCGTTCGAATCCCGACCAGCACAAATGGAATAATTTGGGACCCTCCAACCGCAGACATTCGGAGTCTTATGGCGGGTTTAATGTGCCAAGGTTTAAGGATCGGGATGGTGATGGAATCGCTAATCAGTTTGATTTCGATGATGACAACGATGGTATCGCTGATGACTTTGATAGTTCCCAATATGGCAGATGATTAACATGTACCATTCCGGAACTTTCCTAGTGGCACCAGGGTCAACCACCTGAAAATCTTTAGTTGTCGAAATATCTCAGTCGAAATATCTAAAAGGATGGTTAGCTATGAATCCCGACACCTTTAGTATCCGTGAAAGCGACAACCGCCCTCAACTGCTATGGCTGTTTTTCGTTTCCTCAGTTGTGTTCGTCATACTGTTCGAAGGCGCATATTCCGCTGGCGTGTTCGCCCCTGATTTCAGGTCCGCGCCCGCGCTTAACACGAACTTCTACGTCGCGTTTTCATCGCAGATGCTTGGGGAACCGGGGCTAGTCATTGGGGGAGAATACCCGAGCAGCATTCCAGATAAGCAGACCCTTCCACCGGAGATTGGTTTCTATGCACGGTTTGAAGAGAAGACAATTCGCTCGGGTAAGGCGAATGAGCTTCATAGGTCAGGACAGATAACCGCAAACCAACCTTGGTCACGGGGATATATCTGGCGCAAACCTTATATTCTGTGCCCCCACCCCGCATATCCCACGATGATGGCGGCGGATCTATCGCATCTGTGAGTGGCTCGTGGAACGCTGCGACGCTCTCAGTAACATTTGCTCAGGCCTTGTAAGATTACTCACTGGTGGCTGGCAATTACAAGCATGCGAAACTGTTCTGACGCTTCTATAAGGGTGGGCAAGTGTGCGTTTTTTCTTTCGCCAGGCGGACAGGTTTCAGGCGGATGGCTTGTCTGGTCCGGCCGCCACATTGACGTAACCGTTCTTTCGCCAAGGAGTGCGCCCTTTTCAAGTATTTCAGTCGCTTCTTGGTCCGAAAGTATTGTGGTGCTTGTTCCATTCTTTGAGTGACAATCCTGTATCCAAATTTCCTGTGGCCTCTCAATATAGAGTTGGAAATGACCAGAAGTTTGCGGGCTTCTAAAAGATGAAAGTGTCGGAATGGGAAGCTGCAGTAGGGCCAGGCGCCTGCCATATTTCTTCTGTAAATCGGTGAGTAGGGGGCGACGTTCATTTTCATCAGGGGCCCTCATGACATTGAGGGTGATGGGAAGCGCCCTTTCATCAACGGAAAGACGCAAGAACTGATGGCTGAGTGGAAAAAAGAAATTCACACAGCCTCTTTTTAAATGTTTGGTATTGGACTCCACACTCAGATCTCCAGCCAGGTCAAAAGGCGCCTGTAAGCAAGCATTCAAACTTTCTAGCATGCCCACTCCCCGGATTCTTTGCAGCTGGCCCTTAATGGCCCATTCAACACGCTTAGTTTTGTCCGGGGCGCCATCAAACTCAGGAATAAGAGAACCATCAGTGGTTACATAGCACTTTTCCACATCCCCCTGGGTGGTCAAATACTCCAGATCCCGATACAGGGTTCTAGTTTCGATTTTTTCGGCATCTGGACCAATCCCCGCCCGCAAACGTTCTGCTATTTGCTGCTTGTTCAGTCTGCCCGAGTTTTTCAGTACCGAGCGGATCGCCTGCAGGCGCTGATCACGCACTATACCAGATTTGTTTCTGCCCATGGTAGTGTGGATGTTATCCTAGACTGATAATTGTCTTGTTTAATTTTATCATAAAGGCCTGCCTTTATGACGTAGCCGGCTCTAATCCTTTCCAGACTTTGGAACCCAGTGTTGAGCGAAGCTTAGTTTCTCATGTTCTCTTACATAGAGACAGATGCCTTGCCGAAAGATTGCGTCCATATTTCCATCGGGGAGGGAGATGAAAAGAGTATTGTTGCGAAATCCAACTATCTGGAGGCTGCTATCCTTTGGAAAAATCCACAGTTTTGTGTCGTAGAAGGACCACTCAATTCCGTTCTTTAACCTATTTAAGATATCTGAGTCTCTAGCGAACTGAAGATCGCCTAAGAAAATACAATCTGGCGTGGACGCAACAGCATCACGATCGTTGAGCTTCATAATATCGCCGTAAGTGAGTATCGCAGTGTTTTTTAGTAGCGTCGCATTGTTGAGTATTTTTTCATATCTAGTCCACCAATATAATTCTGTTCCCGGAATGAGACCCAAATTTGGATCAGATC
>JACQOU010000152.1 GCA_016207775.1 Deltaproteobacteria bacterium | reverse complement strand
GCGTAACGCAGGGCCGTAACTGGCAGTCGGTTCTTGGGAGCGGGCTGGGACAAACGGGCTATGACTTGATAGAAAGACAAGCAGCAAAAAACTTGTTGGTGAATAGTGAGATGTATGGCGGTGAGCGTTTTGCAGGCGAAGGCGGGGTGGAGCACGCATGTGGGAAGGCGTCCATCGAGATTACAGCCAGGAGCTTACACGCAGATGATTCCCAACCCGTATTACCCGCTGTCCTGGGTTATCGAGAAAGACCACCACGCGGCTCAGTTGACATTTCCAGCTTCAAATCACACAATTCGACAGTTTTGTGAAGACCTGTGGGAAGCAATAAAAACAGTATAAACCTTAATGTTTACGGTCAGTGGATTAGGGTGGCCAGTTACTCCCGTGCAGTCATCGAGTGTGTGCGCCATGACTTTCACTGTTTCCTGGAACAAGAAAAGAACGACGGTGCATTGAGCGCATTTGAAGTAAAAGTGCGGCGCAGTCGATATCGTCCCAAGGATTGGCGGGTGTTATTGAAGACTGGACGATCGACCTTGTTTTGGAGTGGAACGGGGGAACGAAGAATTTGTTTTTTCAATAAGGCGTGGGTAAGCTACCGGTTCTGGAATAAAAAATGTGACGTATTTTGCGACGACAAAACGGTTGGCTACGAGACGCTGAACTTGGTGCTTCTGTCAGTGATGGGAGAATCCTTAGATTTGAAGGGAATGCATCGATTGCATGGGTTTGGGTTTTCGATTGATGGTGAGGGGGCTATCATGCTTGGTCCGTCAGGTGTAGGAAAGAGCACACTGGGCATGGAGCTGCTGCGGCGGCCAGCCATGCAATTGCTCTCTGACGATACTCCACTGATTGTCAAAAACGGGCGGATGAAGGCTTTCCCACTGCGGATCGCGCTCAAAGAAAAACCTAACGTCGGTAAAAAACATTTACGGAAATTTCCAAGGGTGCACCATGGATTCAAGTATGTCGTGGGCGGAGCTTTTTTTAAGAATCAAGTGCAAGCGGAGTCTGATGTAAAGTGGCTCATACTGGCTCAACGATCTCATCGTGATGCGATCGAATGCGTGGGGAGATGGAAGGCGGTGTGGCCTATTTTGAAATGGCTTGTCATTGGCTATGAAACGCCGCAAGTTTGGGAGATGTATCTGCGCCTAAGTCCAAAAGAAGTGTTCTACAAGACGCGCATCTTATTGAATCGGCTTAGACTCGCTCACCAATTGATATCGCGTACCCGTGTCGCCAAACTCACTGTGTCCAATCAAAGCAGTTCCGCCAGTGATTCGGTGGTTTCTTTTTTGTCGCAAAAGGCATCTCTAACATGAATCTCAAACTTACTGTACACGTGGTAACTTCGGAACGACTTCATCTGCTTCAAAGATGTTGCCGCAGTGTGCTCGCCGCTCTTCCGAAGGAAGCCCAGCTTGTGGTTACAGTGAACGGCCGAGATGAAGCTTCCTGCCGTTGGCTATCACAAAACAAAAATCCAGCGCTGCGCTATTCTGTGGTTCCTTTTGATTGCCTTCCGGTTCGAAGGAATGAAGCTTTAGATATGTGCAGTGGCGACATTCTGTATTGTTTGGATGACGATGTGGAGGTGCCCAACGATTTATTTAAGGTTGCTTTGGACGAGTTTGAGAAAGACGCCGACCTTGCCATTCTGGGCGGACCCAACATCACTCCTCCGGAAAGCTCTTTTCTGGAAAAACTTTTTGGTGCGGTGATGACTTCTGCTTTTGCAGCACCCATGATCAGAGTCCGGTATGGCGGTGGCAGTCAGAGCAAGCGACTTGCCACAGAAAGAGAGTTGATTTTTTGTAATCTGGCCATTCGCAAGAGCAGCATCCCGTCGGGTATCCAATTTAGAAAATGTCTTAAGGCCAACGAAGAGAACGTTTTTCTTTCTGAATGCAGATCCGCCGCCTTAAAAACCGTGTTTTTGCCAAAGCTTGCCGTTTATCATCGTCGACGAAAAGACGTTTCAGGATTTTTTCAACAGGTTTGCCATTACGGGGTCGGGCGCGGCCAACAGTGGGCATTATGGCCACAGAGTTGTCATCCAGCTTTTCTGGTTCCCGCTTTGGCAATTGCTTTAGCCTGTGGGCTGATCGTAACGGCATATCCGTTCTGGCTTGCCGTTGCTCTTGTGATTCATCAAGCGAGCAGTCTCATTTTCGCTTATTTCTCTGGCGTCCGATCTCTGGGATGGAAGGCTATGGTGTTAGCGGGTCCCCTGACAGGGCTGATTCATTTGGCCCATGGACTGGGTTTTTGGAAAGGTTGCGTGTTGGGTCTTCGGCAGAAGTTTCAGCCAGGAACTTTTTTATTTCCTCACTTGCCGCCAGCGAGGCTCTGACAAACGCAGGCCAGTCATTCAGGGCGCAACCATGCAGAAGGGTTTTGGCAAAAGCGGTGGTTTGTGGGGCGATCGTGCGTGTAGTGTGAATGAGCTCTTCCAAATCGTTGGTCCAATGATGGCCAGCCAAAATTAGAAACTCCAACGAGTAATCAGCAAAAGTTGTACAAAGTGCTTTGGGGGTGGCATGGATGAATTCTGCCGGAGCACGTACAAGCTGTGAGGTGATGCGCTCGGTTAGACCTAACCAGAACAGCGATTGAGTTTTCGATCTGTGCCCGTTCGATATCGAGTGTTTGGGCTGCGTTCGATAAACGGGATGCGGGGATAGGCCACCGAGATAGCATTTTGCAATGGGTGCTGAAAGGACAATGGGGAAAGACCGGGTATGTTGGTTAGCGCTAGAAGTTTGTAAGAATGACGAAAAAAAAGCTTCAAAAGAAGCCACATCGTGCAGTTCATTCAATACGGCTATTGGTTCCTGATAGCCAGGTACCAGCTGATAGGACAACGAATCGTTCGAATCGGAAAACTCAAACTCGGGCACGTTCGAGGACTCTAGGATCTCTTTCGCGAGTCCATGCAGGACCGTAAGAGCTTGGGCCAGAAGGCGTGCATTGGATTGTGGCGAGTCACTGGATGCAGAGGAAAGGTTCGATTGCTCAAGAATTTTGTGAAGAAGTCGTCTGAAACGGGTTTGCTGAAACGCTGATTGATTGCCGAAAAGGAACTGTTTGAGAGCCTGATGGCCCAGTAGGTAGTGGTCCAAACAGTAGAGAAACACCTTATGTGCAGTCAGCGTAACGCCAGCACAGGGCAGCTCGTATTGGGCGGGTCCGGCAAGTTTTTTTTGATGGCGAAACCCAAGGCTGAGTGTGGGTGATGTTTCCCAGAAGAAGTCCCACGAATGGTTATCAAACAACATGACTTCGCCAAGCATCCAATAGACTCGCTTTAAGTCGATATAACGTTTACGAGCCTTCAGGATAAAGTCCGCTGAAGACCCAATAGATGTTTCGAGAAAAAGTGAAAAATCCAGATCGGAGATTGCCGGTACGCAACGGTACACACTGCCTCCTCGCTGGTAGACAGCGAGCACTCCATCCATACCTGCAAATGCATTCGCACATTGATGAGCGGAAAAGCAATAGACTGCCTTTCCGAGTTGTTTTAGCGGCGCATTTTGCAGGAGACTATAGGCGAATTTTCGGATGGAAAGAGGAATTTGTGAAGGATGCATTGTCTGGTTCGGCACTTTGTTGACCAGGCCTTCGTATACACGTTCCAAGGCACGAGCGCTGTGTTTGTTCTTTGGGACAATGTGGGCTTTTGCCGTAACCCATTGGCCGTATCGCTGCTTGAAGTATTGTAAGAGTGTGGTGTCCGATACCACAAGTCGGTCGACTGCTTTAAGAAGGATGCGGATGAGTTCGACTCGCTGCGAATCCTGACAGGGTTCTTTATCTGCGGGACAGCGATTTTCATGAGTCGAGCACAGCAAAAACCAATCGAGTGATAGAACTGTTTTCTTTCCGGCCGCTTGGGCTATCAAAGGTAGCAGGAGGCTGCCAATGCCCTTAAGACCATGAAAGTGAACCACAGAATAGGGAGGGGATTGTAGCAAGCATAAACGCGAAAACTCTGCCTCAACCCTTCTATTTTCATGATCGGATGGATAGCCACCTGCAAAATGTTGAAAGTCCGACGGGGAGTGCGCCAGCAGAAGAAGCTGGCGTGGGGTGTGGTGGTTGGCTGTGGCGAAGTCTCGATGGAAACAAAGAGTATAGTTGAGATCGGTCAGATGGAAGGATTGGAATTTCGTGGCTGGAGCGGATTCGGCGACTGCTTTTAATTCTGTCGGAAGAACTCTGGGCCAGACATTTAGGACCCGAGGTAGCGTGTGATCGAATGCCGTTCTTGAAGCTAAATCGACGATATATCGCAACTCCATCTGAAAAAAAAGTCCATCCACTTCGGTTGCATGGCTAATCGGTTGGGTTATGCCAGTGCAGCCCGGCGCATGGTGAATATAGAGGTCATCTGCAAGAATACTTTCATATCCAAGAGTGTGCGCATTTTGGATGAATTGTTCGGTGTTTTGGCATTTAAATCCACTGCCAAGTTGCTTGAGGAGGTCTGAACAGATTAGGACGCAGCAGTCATCAATGGATGAGAGGGTTGGGTAGCGTCTATAGGTGCATTCATCAATCCAGGCTGCCACTTCTGTTAAGGGGTAACGCTTAAATAGATCTCTCAACTGGGCGCTCTTAGGAAAGGGTGCGGTACCGCAGTCATTAGGTAGTATGCTGACAACTCCGATGCTTCGCCTGCTGTTGAGGCTGCGGTGTAAAGCCCTGAGCCATCCCGACGGGTGTTCGCTACCGGCCTTAACCAAACAGGCATTGTGTTCCGAATGCCGGCGGGCAGCAAGTAGTGCATCGGCAAAGGTCGGTGCGTTCCGTGACTCAAGCCAATGCAGATGGGAAGTCTCAAACTTTCCTACCGCTTCCCTGAGCGCCGCTGTGTCTTGGCTACGAATTAGAATAAAAAAGTGGCAGTTCCTAGTTTGAAATAAGTCGGCAAAGTGGCTCAGTGTTACCTTTTGGATGTCGGGGACCGTGATAAAAACGTTGCAGGGCGGATCGGTGCTGGCGCCTTCACCCCGATCGGTGGGCAAGTGAACGGCGGATAACGCAGCTGCAATCCGCTCATCTACCCAACACTGAGTGGATTTGAGTTCGCTTGTCATAGTGGATGGAGTGAACGTTACATGTATTAGAGGATCAGGCAAGCACCGGGTGCCCCGGTCCGTTAACGTATTGTATCGCGTCTAATACTTTTTCTTTCAGCGGAATGAATGCATGATCCGTGGCCCTTCGAACACATCCTTACAAACAAGTACGGCTTTCATTCGATATTACGTCTAAAAGAAAGCCGTACCTATGAAGAAAGCTACTGCAATTGGCCTTGTAAGGCATCACAAGTGTTTTTAACGGTTTCACGATCGCCCTCAGAAACTACCATTCTAATTTTTAGAACGACTCCTTCTATTCGTTGTTCTAAGGTACATACTCCGACTGCTCCCTGGGTATCGCAGGTACCCTCGCTGTAAGTGCCAGTCCCTTCTGAGCACACCTTGCTTACCACATCTTTTGCAGACGAAACTCGAGATGGGTCAACTTGGCCAGTCAGCAGATAGTCTGAACAGACTTTATTGGAGGGTACGGAACATTTCCCCAAGTGCGTTTCGCCGTTGTTCGAGTTGTAAGGGCTGGATCCCCCGCCATTTCCATTTTTCTCCCCACGCGTACCTGGATTCTTATTGTCCGATCCGCATGAGACTACAAACAATGAAAACAGAACTAACATCAATAAGCGTTTCATATGCTCTCCTCCTCTTTCGAGGCTTTAATAAGTTTTTGATTGGCCTTATCCTTCTTTGTTCGGCCAACAGACCGCTCATTGTGCCACGCAAACATGGGGCCAAGCAGGCGAGGCATTTTTAACTAGAATTTTTATGTAAAAGAAATGAATAGAGCCTACAGTGGACGGTAAACAATCCAAGTGGTCCGAAATAAGACCCACGACAATAGCAAGGTTGCCGACGAGATAGTCAATAAGATACAAAATAATTCGACTCCTGTTGGGGACAGTTGGTAATTCTTACATTGTCATTGGCGCAATCTTGCGGCTCGCCCATCTCTATCGCCAGGCGAGCCTTTTTGGCAAGTGTCCAAAACCAAAGTCTGCTCAAATCGATGACGTCGGTACCCGGAGTGTCGATAAAGGTAACGACAAATTCTCTATTTGCAATGCGAAACGCAAGGCTTCGTCTGACGTCTTTGGTGAGCATGTGGTTGGATTTGATCACCAGATACCTTTGGCTACTTACAGTTGCAGTGTGCGCTGTGTTGGCGCCTGGCAATTGCGTTGCGCCGGGTAACTTTTGCAGATCTAATGTAGTTCCAAGTACGCGTTCCCAACTGTGAAGATGTGAAATCGAAGCATGGTCATTTCTTCTCAGAATTAGAAAATTTCCCAATTCTCGTTCCAGCACGTAGTGGGTGGCAAGTTCTGCGACAATCAGAGGAATTCTTACCGACGGTCCAATACCGTCCGTATAGCCGCCTTTGGGTTTGGAATTAAAGAGTACCCAATCGGGTTTTTGGTCGTTTAACCAACGTAACACGGTTTGCTGCCCAAAAAGTGTGGCGCCATCGTGCATGTTGAAATAATAAGGGGGCTTCGTCCGGATGGCTGCGTAGAGGTACATATCGTTACCCAAGACATAAAAAGAAAGTTCCGGATTATTCTTTTTCTCGTTTACAAGAAAAGTCAGAACAGCCTTATTGTCCGGCGTCAGGAATTTCCTCCAGCCATTGGAATCTTGAACCCTTTGCGCTAAAGATCTTGATTTGCGTACGAATTCGGAAATAGCCACTGTGTGTTTTATCCCCGTTTTAAAGTTCTCAAGCCAACTTTTCCACGGGAGACAGAAGCCCAGGAAAATGCAACAAAGCAAAATGATTTTTTTTGTTCCAGTCCAAAGACGTGAAAGTGCGTAAAGATAGAGCACAAGACCGATGAGGCATGCGGGAATCAACTGGAGCGTACAGTGAGGACGTATTAATTGTTTTGTAAACACACACGTCAAATAGAGGCCCAGCGGCAGTAAAGCCTCCCGTGCCGGATGGTGTTGTCTGCCCCGGTCAACAAGGATGGCGAAAGTGCCGTACCCGACGAGCAAATGAATCCCCAGCAAAAGAGCCATTTCTTTCGCCAGAATGGGAGTATGCCAATAAAGAATGCCCGATGGAACAGCACAAACCCCACTAAATGCAGATAGGTCGAGAAAAAAATTAATGAAGCCAGTCCATTGTCCCTGGCGCAACAATTGAACAAGTATTGCCCCAATGAACAGCAACGTTAAGCCATATCCGCTGGCGCAACGTTTTAGGTAGCTTGCGCGTTCGGGTGGTTTGTTGCGGTAAAAGTGAATAAGGAACAGTAGGGCGAGAGAAGGTATTGTATAGAATAGCTGCATCGGCTCTACCATAAACATCCAACCCAAGAAAAACCCGAAAAATAAATACCCATAAATAGCAGTGCGGCCGCTGATGACAATGAACAGAAGAATGGCCTGGGAACCCAAGAGATAGCGGAAAGAGCCCCCGCAAAAATCAAGAGGCATTTTAACTTTGGCGATATAAAAGAAGGATAACGTGCCCAGCGTCCATGACAGGCTTTTGTCAAATAGGTGATACAGTAGCCACGCAGCCAAAACGATGACCAATGAGATATGCACGGCACGAAACGTGACGCTAAAGAGTGAAGTAGGGAAAAAGAGATAGGTTCCTCCCTTTGCATACCAAAAATCCTTAAAAGGAAGAAACCCGTTCGATACGAGATAAGTAGAAAGCAGTCCAACCTGCCCATCGAAATTCTCTGAAAATGAGTTCATTGTGAAAATATTATCATTCCAAGAAACCAGAAAACTGTAGACTACAATGGCGAAGGACAGCAGTACCATCGTTGGGAGCCGGTGAGCTGTTCGCCCAACCTTGCCAAACCCATCATTCCAAAATGGTTGGTGTACTCCTAGCTTACGTACCAATCCTAAACAAACCCCTACCAGAAGAGTGAACAACCATGGCAACGCGAAAGCGATCAATTCAGAGGTTTTGTTGAGCCCCAGTAAGGCGCTCTGACCAACCCCGTTGTCTGGGGAAGGCAAGGGGAGGGGTAGCTGCAAAATCCATTTAATGATTGGAGGATAGGAAAAAAACAGGCAAACAAGGATTCCGAGGATAAATAGTTCGGAACGGAGTGTTCTTAACATAGGCTGCTCCGTATTTTACTGCACCACGGGGCAGTAACTGCCTTGCAGCGGCATGTCTTCAAAATTTTTATGGACACGCGTTGATTTTAAATGAGTTACAATCACAATGAAAGAGAACCCCATGACAATCGACGTGATTGTACCGGTGCACAATGAGGGGAGTATTGGCGCTAGGACCTTAAATGAGTTCTATGAAGTCTGCGTTGGACAGGGGCTCGATGTAAGATTTATTGTTTGTGAAGATGGTTCCACGGATGACACTGCCAGTATCCTCCTTGATCTTTCAAAAAAAATTCCGTTAACGCTTATTTCCAGTCCGCAGCGTAAAGGATATTCGAGGGCTGTTGTCGATGGCTTACTTGCTTCAAAAAGTTCCCTTGTGGCTTGCGTGGACTCTGATGGCCAGTATGATCCACGTGATTTCATAAGGCTTGTGCTAGCCATAAGAGACGTGGATTATGCAATTGGCATACGAATGCCCAGAAAGGATCCACTGTTCAGAAGAGTCTTTTCATTTGTGTTTCGAATGGCCTACAGATTCTTGTTTGATGTGCGGCTTGCCGATCCGTCGTGTCCGTTCCTTCTTATGAAACGAACTGCACTGGAGCGACTCTTTACCGATCGGTTTCCCTTGCTGGCGCAGGGGTTGTGGTGGGAGGTGAATGCCCGTTTGCGCCGGGTGGGAGCAGTAGTGAAAGAAGTGCCCGTCGTTCATCGGGCACGACAATCTGGGCAAACGCAGGTTTATCGTTGGAACAGGATAGCGAAGATTGCTTGGACGCATGGGATTGGAGTACTCAAGCTACGTCACGAATTGGGTTAAGGCTGACGTAAGCGGGAGTTCCAAAAGGAACACTGGACTTTTTGGAACGCTTATTTGCTATCTCATGGGGTAAAGAAAACCATGGTTGGTAAACCTGGATTTTTCGTTCCCCACTATGCCGTTTTTCTGGCGGCCTTTTCTAAGAGTTCATGAATAAGGGTCTGATAGGGTTTATCCTGGGTTTCCGCCATCTTTCTCAATTTAGCGAGGACCCCTGGATCGATCCTAATAGCAATCAGTTGCTTGGGGTTTCCTGTCGCAGGCCTACCCACACGCTTTGCTCGTTTTAACTCCTCGTCAGTCGATTCTGGAATATCCGAAAAATCGATCTCAGAGTCCGGCATACGCCTGGCGTTCTTTACGGCTCGCTTTGCGTGCGCTGATAATGCGAATCGTTTCTTTGCGATATTCCATTCTCCTTATCGTGTACACAACCAGCAAAACCCGGTTCGAAATCGACGTCCCAATACGTTTGAACCTGGACTCCGTTATGGAATGGGAGATGTCTTCCCAATCCAGAGCATCGGTGTGGCATTAGGAGCTATTGTAACTGCTATTTTACATTTTTACAGACCATGTTGATAATATGAGTATTCTGATGTGGTGCTAGAAAAATGGCTAATCAGTTCCAGCAGATCGGCAATTACAGATCGATGGAGACTTACAATGCATCAAGGTAGTGAAAAATATTATGATCTTATTGACGGCTCAAAAGATATTTTCCCGTTAATTGAAAGGGGAATCTCTTATTAAGAAAAATATTAATTTCGACATCATTGCCGAATACTACGACATCTTGGTGACGGTAGATGTCGACATTTCCTTCTGGGTTGAAGAAGCAAGAAAAGCAAAAGGTCCGGTACTTGAATTGATGTGCGGTACTGGCAGAATTTCAGTGCCCTTAATTGAAGCAGAAATACCATTGACTTGTGTAGATTATTCAGAAGGACTCTTACGATACTTAAGAGAAAAAATTAAAAAAAAGAATCTAAAAGCTGACGTTTTCTGCATGGACGTTCGTGAACTGCATCTAAAAAATATGTTCGATTTAATTTTCATCGGATTTAATTCTTTTTCCGAGATCATTGACAAAAAAGAT
>JACQOU010000159.1 GCA_016207775.1 Deltaproteobacteria bacterium | reverse complement strand
GGAGGAATATTGAATATATTTGGACGAGGGTTTGTGCCGAGTACGCCAAATATATCAAAGACTAACCGGCCGCAGTAGATTCCAAATGCAATTTCCAGGTTAAACCAGACTGGCGAGGGAGGATACCATGTCCGATGGCAAAGTCGTACAAGGTGATTTCGGAACCAAGGCTGTTCGAAATAAGGTCATTTTTGCTGACTTTACAACATCAAAGTTCAGTGCCTTGGTGGAATGGCTTAAGCGGGATGGTATGTTGAGTGAGTTAGTGAGTGACGCCCCGGCCTTGCTTTCAAGAATTTCAGAAGCTCATTTTGATGTATGTGTTGTGAACCTTATGTTGGGTGGTATTGGCCCCTTCCAGTTGGTTGCCAGTATTCAAAAGAGATCAAAAAATCCGGATGTGAGGATTATTGTGATCTCCAAACAAGTGCACAAAATGAATATTCAAAATGCCATTGAGGCAGGCGCGCAGGATTTTATTGCCGAGCCATTTGAAAATGAAAATGTTTATAATCGCCTGGTATATCATCTGACACCGAAGCGAGTGATTGCTCCAGCTGGGTATGAGAGCGTAGGCAATCTTGACAGTGCAAGAGAATATTTGCAAATGTTGCTGGAAGCCACCGAGCTTTTCAGCCGTACCGAGCGTGAGAAGATCCATGCTCATATTTTGCGGGTTTTGCAGAACATCGCCGCCTTAACGGGTTCCAACCGCACTTCATTGATTATCGTCGATGGGGTGGGGGAAGAGGGGGTGGTGCTTGCCTCAAGCGATGATCCCAGCTTTTACGACTTTCCCCTGTCGTTAAGCAAATATCCTGAGATTCTTCATGTGATTCACACTGGAAACTTTGTGCTTATTGACGACGTTTCTAGAAACGATCTTACCAACCGCATCAAGAATAAGGTTCGAACCATCACTATTGGATCGCTCATGGTATTCCCTGTGCGCTTCAATGCAGAGGTGGTCGGCGTGTTAGTCATTAGAAGACCCAAAGCCATTGAATTACCTTCCATGGAAATCCTGCGAGTCCTTCAAGCATTGGCTAACACGATGGCAGCTCACGCCAATATTCAGTTCCTTTTGCGTAAAATCTATCGAGACTACGTCAGGGAAGGTTAAACCTGTTAGAAGTAGAGAGCCGGGCAGATAAAGGCACCGTAAATAAGCGTGCGGCTTGCGGGCTCATACATGCCCAGTGGGCTACCTCCATCAACTACTTGCTCGCCCGTGTTAGTTTTCAAGGGGACCCATTCTCCTCTGCCGATCGCTGCATACTCAAACCAAGGAGAAAAGTGAATCCCAAATCCTTTGCTCACGCGATAGGCCATTGGCAGCTCCAGGCGAAAACCTATTGCAGTACCCAATGTGGAGGTGAAGTCTGCCAGGGACTGGGATGCCTGCGAAATATGGACATCGATTGAACCTCCGAGATTGAAATGGAAAGAAGCGTCCACATCAACAGTAAAATGTCGACTGATTGCATTGGACCATCGGACTCCTATGGGAAGGTACCACCAACGGTAGTTTTCTTCATAATCGCCTGACTGTCCTGTAGAACCTCTTGCCCAATAGCGCCTGCCAAGCCCTGTGTAACCTAAGAGCGAAGAGGAAGAAGAAAAGCGATGGAGTTGCGGCCCACCCAGTAACTCGAAATTGAGGAAGGTGTGTCTGCCTTCTCCACTCACCAAGACGCTGCCCGTTTGGTTGGTTCCTTCGTAAACAAGGTTTGCGACAGAAACTTCGGCATTTGCCTGAAAAAGTCCGCTAAGGCCAAAGAGCTTTTTAGCATGCACTCCAGCAGTGGCTCCGACGACCATGCCGGTTTCTGTGCT
Organism: Deltaproteobacteria bacterium; assembly: GCA_016207775.1. Classification (GTDB taxonomy): domain Bacteria; phylum Bdellovibrionota; class FAC87; order UBA2466; family UBA2466; genus JACQOU01. The sequence goes on along the minus strand of JACQOU010000159.1, from coordinate 1,853 downwards.
CTTTCTCGGTTCCGGCACGTCTTCGCTGTAATTGAGATGATAAAGCTTGGGGCCCACGTAAACAGCAGTGGCCGAGTCTTCGTCTGTAGTTTTCATGAACGCATCAACCTCCTGCGCGTGACCCATCGTTTGAGCAAGCAGAATAATCGTCATAATCGGCATGAGTTGTATCAACGAAGAACCCTCCATCTCTTCTAACCAGGTGCAAACCAAAGGCCACGAAACACACAGTATACGCACGGAACGTATGCGAGCGATTTGCTTCGGGCCAACCCAATGTGGCAAAGAAGAAGACATGGGTGACAATTCATACCTGGGAAAGTTCCCGAGCTATTCCAACAGCCCTGCGGGCTCTTGGCTCACTCCCCTCGTCTGCGGATTGTGGAACTTTTTCTATTGATGATGGTCGGTTTAGGAAGCACCCAATAGGCTTAACAGTTTATGGATTAAGGTTAGTTTTGACTTAAACAGTGGAAAATAGAGGCCCTCTTCTTGGCAAAGAGCCAAAAGCTTCTCTAGGTCCTGTGCATAGTCCTTAAGAACTCGTATCTTTTCATCATCCGAAGTTCCATTGCGCATGGCCCTGAAGTAATCGGCATCCAATTCAACTGAATAAATAAATGTAGACGAGTACGAATATGAGTATGGTTTATAAGGATCTATTTTTTCTTTAACGCTCAGGACATACCTAATTCCCGCCTTCTCAAGCTTCTCATCGCCATTTAGAAGTTGCGTCTTTAGGACCTGAAAACTATTCACATCATAAGGTGTATATCGGAGTTGTTTTTGTGTTTCATTTACCAGTTGAATTTTCTTCTCCACTATCCGACGGTTGATATTATCACTAGGAAGGTTGGTGGCATTTACAAAATCCTGAGCTAACTTCACATATTTCTTAAGTTCCTCAGAAATTTCCATGTTGGTAATCAATGGGTTGGTTTTTAACAAACTCTTGGTTTTTTCGTAATCGTGCCTAACATAAATCGTATGTTGGTCATAATTATATGAAGAATAATCTTTGTAACTACCGATTCGGATACCCGTGATGTCCAAAATCCTACTTTCTTCTTTTACTAGGTCTTCTAACGTCGGACCTCCATTTTTTGGTGTTTGTGTGGGATTAGGATTCTTGGGAGAATCCGCATTGGGATTCGACTTAGAATTATCATCTCCGCAAGCCACTAAAATGAGCGCCACCAGTAAATAAGAAAATATCCGAGAGGCAAAAAATGAATGGAGTCCTTTACCACGGTTCAGCACAATCCCACCTCCTGCATGACGCAATTTCAAAAGGTGCAGTATATTTATTTCTCGAAGATAAACAAGAGACAATTTTCGTCAAAACATTGCTGGAGCCCGTTTAAAGCCGCAATTTCACTACTGTTAGTAGAGTCTTTTATAAAAAAAGGCGAAGACAGAGGGAGCAAGTTCCTACTCTCGCAACGATAGATTAAGAGGGTGCAGGTGGCCTTCCAGTTGTTTGATTGCTTTCGGGTTCCAACCATTTGAACCGCAGGCGGCTAGTAAATCAGCTTTTGATCGAAGAACTAAATCCTGCACGGTCTGTATCCCAAGTTTGTCAAAGAAAGAAAACTGCCATGGATGAAAAGACACCGGTGGCAAAATAAGCACGGGAGCGCGGAGTAACTGATCGCGTGGCATTTCCCATACGGATACCGTTCGCAGGGGTAAACCCCATGAAGCAAGTTGATTCCGAATGATTCCTATTCGCTGTGGTCCGAACTGATATATTTTTAGAAGATCACTTTCCGTGCATAGGGTTAACCGGTCGATGGTGGTTACTCCGGCCTCCTCCAGTTTACCAACATAAAGACTACTCAGACCCGTAATAG
>JACQOU010000001.1 GCA_016207775.1 Deltaproteobacteria bacterium | reverse complement strand
GTTTTGAAGGGAGCGCTTGCGGCCCTTGGTGAGATCAGATATAAGTTCGGCGCCCCATGCTACGCGTTACCTTCTTTTTATTGTTTTCTTATGGCTGTTGTCCTTTGTACGCACTCACCATTGCAGAGATCCCTGCCCTTATTCGCACCCATAACCGGGATACCCTGGCGGCTAAGGCGGAGAGCGAAGCGGCTGCCGAGGGGGTCATCGCTGCTCGCGCCAGGCACTATCCGTCTCTCGATGTAAAGACAAGTTACTTTCACTTAGGACAAGACATCCAACTGAAATTTCCTCCTGTGACGGTGACACTTCCGGTAACGGGGGTGGGACTTACCTTTGATCTTCCGTCACTTGAAATTCAAAAAAGAGATGTCGTGCTTTCGCATGCGATGCTGACGATTCCGTTGTTTGCCGGTGGGAGAATCCAAGCAGGTGTCGAAGCGGCCAAGGCGCAGAAGGATGAAATGTCCGCCATGCAGTCCAAGGTAACAGAGGAGAAAATTGTTGAAGCGCTCCAGCGATACTTTGGAACCCAGTTCGCTCATGAGATCGTCGCAATCCTTGTTCAAATGCGCGAAAATTTGGTTCGCGTTCAAGGGATTTCTGAGTCCATGGTGCGTACTGGCCTCGGTGCGAAGTTTTCCGTTTTACAGATCAGGGTGGCGATGGCAGAGCTGGATTCAAGACTTGCCGAAGCCCGGGGAAAAGCGGAACTCGCGGACCTTGCCTTCAAGACTTCGGTGGGTAAGTCTTCTGCTTCCTCCATTCAATACGAAACCCCCCTCGTAAAAACCGCTCTTCCTGCTCGTGTGGATTTATTCAAGGCACAAGCGATGAAGAACCGGCGTGAGTTCGCCGTTCTTAAGGCAAAAGCACGTCAAATCCAGGCGCTGAAAGCGGTGCATACGGGCGAACTATTGCCCACTGTATATGCGGCGGGTGCTTATCGTCTTTATTCTTCCAGCGAGTTGCTTTTGCAACCCAATTGGGGTGTGGGCGTCGTCATGGAAATTCCCCTTTCTGCTTGGCTTGTCTCGTGGCCTCAAAGGCAAAAAGCGCTGAAGTTGGAGGAAAAAGTGGACATCCTGACAGCGAAAGCAAACGAGGAGATTCCGCTTGAGGTGGAAAAAATCCACACAGAAGCAAAAGCAATCGATGCCGTGTACCGGGCAGCTGAGGAAGGGGTCAATATGGCTCGTGAGGCGTTACGGCTTGCGGAAATCCGATATAAGCAGGGCAGTGGTTCTTCTCTGGAAGTGCTGACGTCGGCGACCGAGTTAGAAAAACTTGAAATCCAAAAAGCGGGGCGGATAGAGGAATTCAACAGAAAAATAGTCGATCTTTATTTCGCGTCCGGAGAAGTTGAATTGTACGTGGAAGCCTATCAAAACTTCCTCGCCTCAACAAAGAAATAGAGGTCCAACATGAAACGAACGTCGGTTATTTCCATATTGATATTGATTCTGCTTGTTGCAATGGCTTGCACTCAATCGTCGAAAGCACCCAGCCGTATCTACGGCGAAGTAGAGGCAACCGAGGTGGACGTCGCATCCAGGGTGCCGGCCCGCGTGCGCCGTCTCGCCGTAAAGAGTGGTCAGAGCGTGAAGGCAGGGGATTTGCTGGTTGAATTTGAAGACGATGTGATAGCATCCAAGCGGGCACAAGCCCAGGCGATGATAGCGGCAGCAGAAAGCAAAGAGAAAATTGCTGAGAATGCGGTTAGGCCGGAGGAAAAGGAGCAGTTGCGAGCTGCCAGCATTGCAGCAAGAAAACAGCTCGAGTTTGCAAAGATCAGTCTTGAACGGGCACGGGCGGCCTTCAAGGAAGGCGCGATTTCACAACAGGCACTTGATGAAGTGGAGTTTAAGTATCAGGCTGCATTAGCCGGTCACAATGCGGCGGCGGCCAAAGAAAGAATGGCAAAAATGGGAGCGCGAGTGGAGGAAAAGGCGGGTGCGGCGGCTTTGCTCGACCAGGCGAAAAATGCTCTGTCCGAAGTGGAAGCTTACGTTAAAGATATGAGTCTGAAGTCTCCGGTGGATGGGGAAGTGTTTCAAATTTTAAACCATGAGGGCGAGCTGGTTCCTGCCGGATATCCTGTAGTCACGATTCTAAAGATTTCGGATGTGTGGGTGACCTTTCATTTGCCCGAGACTCAGCTTAAATTTTTCCCTATGGGCAAACGTCTGGATGTCACTTTGCCTGCTTTGGGTGAGCGCAAACTCAATGGCCAGGTTTCCTACATCTCTCCTTTAGCCGGGTTTGCTACCAAGACGACGACGCAAGAGCGGGGGACTTTTGATTTAAAGACCTTTGAACTGAGAATGAGTTTTGGCTCCCCTGATCCGCAAATACGTCCAGGCATGACGGCGTTGGTTCAACCGGCCGGGGATTGATCGATGCACCCAATCTTTTCACAAATTCTGAGTATTTCACGACGTGAGTTCGGTAGGATTTGGAATGATTCAAGGCTGCGCAGCGTTGTTTTGATAGCGCCTTTTGTTTACTCGGGGCTTTTTTGTTTTGTCTATTCTCCGCATTCTCTTACCGAGTTGCCAATCGGAGTGTTGGCAAAAGACCGATCCGCTCCGGTGCGCACGTTCGTCCGAATGCTCGATGCCTCACCGAAGCTTGCCGTCAAAGAACAAGCGTTTTCTGAACAAGAACTTCGGGACGCCATCTACAGTCAGAAAATCGTCGCTGGGATTATCATCCCCGCAGATTTTACAAGGCAGCTTAAACGGGGTCATGAAAGCCATCTGGGTGCATTTGTGAACGCTGCCTCAATGGTGACTGCCAATACGGTGGCCAAAGCCATTACGGAAGTGACAGGGACCTTTTCGGCCGGGGTTGAGGTGAAAGCGTTGATGAAAAAAGGTGAGCGGCTTAATTCAGCTCGGGAACATTTCCAGCCAGTGAAACTCGACCTGCATTCGCTGTTTAACCCGTCGTTTAACTATACGAACTTTCTAGTGCCTGGACTGCTGATTGCGATCCTTCAACAGGTAATATTGCTGGGTGTGGCGCTGTCTTGGACGGGCGAGAAGGAGTTTGGAACGCTCGGAGAGTTGTTCTCTATTTCTAAGTCACCCGTTGCTTTGTTGGTGGGTAAGTCGCTGCCGTACATTGTGTTCAACTTTGTCGTGGGAGAATTTTTTCTAAGGGTCTTGTTTCCCCTTAATGATATTCCCATGGAGGGAAGTTGGGTGGTTGCCATTCCCTTTACTCTTTTGTTTATCGTGACCATTGTCACTTGGGGGATGTGGGTGAGCGGATTGTGCAGGACGCGATTGTTTGCAACACAAATACTGATGTTTATCGCCTTGCCGAGTTTTATTCTGTCCGGTTTTACGTGGCCTCATGAAGGAATGCCTTTTTTGATTCGTGTTCTTGCCTACTGCCTGCCCATGACCCATTTTGCAAACAGCTTTAGAAAACTTTATTTAGCTGGAGCGCCGTTTCAATTTGTTTATACTGATTTCTTGATGCTCATTATCTTTACTGCGGTCAATCTTGTAATTTGTTATCTGGTGATTGCACGCCTCGTCGGGGAAAAACAAATTGAGACTAAAGAGCTTGTTTAAGTCACCTTCCCATTTCTCAGTGTCATTTTTCCTCGGGGTAGCAACCGTTGTTTTCACTATAAAGGGCCTTGGCGGGTCTTTGAACTCGGTATTGAGTACCGTGGGCCTATCCGAGTATCACGGGCCTATCGTCGCAGCGGTGATTGGGTTGCTGATGCTCGTTTTTTTTATTAGGAACCAAAAAGGGAACGGGCCACCCAACATTCTGCTCACTCACAAACAGCGTGTCTCTGTTGGCGTGCTTGCCCTGTTAGTCATCATTGGGGCGATTACGGTTCGCGTTCGGGCGCTCGAAGTAATGCCAGTGGATGTGAAACGCGCCGACATGATACCTACCGTGCAGTCGCAAATTGTGGATTTCCTGGAAGGCAACAACCCGTACTCCCCTCGCACTCTTCAAGAGGGACACACGGTTCCCAGATACTATCTGCCCATCATCTGGCTCACCTACACCCCCCTTTATGTGTTGGGAATCGATATTCGGTACCTCAATATTGCCGCGCAGGTGATCCTGTACTTACTGTTGCTCGATTGTTTTTTGCGCAAGGGGCAGTTCGCCCGCTTTGGGTTTCGTGTTTCCGTTATCGTTTTCATTGCCCTTCTGGCAATGCATGCTTTTTCCAAACAGGCGATTCGAGAAGTGACCGACACCCAGACCGGACCTTTCTGGCTTTTTTATTGTCTGTTCCTGTGGGCGATGAGCCGACAATCGAACCAGCTTTCATTCATTTTTCTTTCTCTGGTAGTTTTATGCCGACACGCCGCTTGTTTGCTTTTCTTGCCTCTAGCCCTTTATTTTGCAAAATCTGATCGCAAAAAACTGGCATCGATGTCTTTCCATTTTATCCTGATAGCGTGCGTGGTCTTGCTACCCTTTTTCCAGTATTGGAGAAATTTATGGGAAGGCATTGCCTTTTATTCTTCAACCACTAATCAAACTTCAGTGGAACAAATGATGGGTCTTTTCGGTCTTGCAGGTCCGCTGAAAAAATTAGGTCTGCTCTTCTTGCAAAAACCGTTGCAATTATCTGGCACCTTATATGCTCTATGGGCGGTGTTGTTTTCCATGACCGACCCCCTGGGTACCGTCGCTCTTGGAGGAGTGGCTTACCTGACCGTCATTCTGTTCGTCGGCACCCCGTTCCATTATCTATATGCCGAACCCCTTATCCTCAGTGTCTTTCTACTGGTACGGCCTTCCTTGCGTCGAGATCCTTCGGCTGGCGCCTCAGGATAGATTTTGTCGCGAAACGCGACAAAATCTAAATAATCGGGATTTGTGGCAAGGAGTCCGCAAGTGCAGGGATAAAGGCTCGTAGGGCGACTGTATCGGGGATTTTATAACAATCATTGCCCTGTGGAATGAGAAGCTTTTGCTTCTGCAATTCAGCTAAACAATCCTCTATTTCGAAATCAGGCATATCGATATAGAAGCGGATGGTATCGGGGGTGATGAGAATCTCGCTTCCGCTCGGTGTTTGTCGAAGGGGCTTCTCACAAAAATACAAAATAAGATTCACTAGACGCTGAGTACTTTTTGTATGGCGCAACAACTGCACCATCCTGTTTGCCCGGCGCAGACGCTTCGAGCTGACAGTAAACATCCCTTTAACTAAATCCAGCATCAGTGTTGGATTATTTTTTTCGATCAGTGTGATATTTTGAGAACTGAGCCGAAGGGCCGTTACCTCAGTTTTTGCTGTTGCCGTAAACATTCGTTGATAAACTCCCTCATTCATTAGGGTTTGCTCGCCGACAAACTCCCCCGATTCAACGACAGAGATATAAACCTCCTTCTTCTCGAACACGGCGGAAAGCTGCACCAGCCCTTTTAATACGATATACATTGCATCTCCGACTTCCCCCTGACTAAAAAGTAGCGTCCCCGCGGGGTAACGCTGGGTAAAATCACGAAGCACCGGATGTTCCCATCTAAAGTCGGCGGTTTTCATGGAGGGTCTCCCGTTCGAAATGTTAAGCTTATTCTACCACGCGGTACTTAACGACGACGGTCATGGCGAGGCGAAGTGGTAAGAAGCCGCGCCCAACATTAGCAAGTTTCAGGCGTAGCGCCTGGGGGATTATTTAATGCAATTCTATTGTCGTGATGAGCCTGGTGATGTTGGAAACATGCAAGGCGCAAATTGTCAGCGGTATTTGTTCCCCCTTTTGCAACTTCTTTAATGTGATGCAGGTGAAGCCATCTGCGTTGGTTGCACCGTACTCCATCGCTTCCCACATAGGTGCATTGATTGCCATCTCGTCTTATCACCTCGTGCTTGATTGCCGCGGCAATAGGATGTCGTCCTTGCTCTACTGTGTTTCCTGAGGAAACCGGCTTCGCCCTTTTTGCCTTTTCCATGGGATCAAACTTTTCGCGCGTTGTCTTGGCGGCAAAGGAAACCACATCCGCCAGGCTGGCCGGGCGGCCAAACTTTTGGGAAAGGATATCCTTGAGAGCCAGAAGATTTTTTTCCGTTTCATCGTCAATGGGAACCTTGAGTTCGGATAATTGTATGGCAACCGGCTTAATCTTTTCTTTTGGGCGAGCATTAGGATTTGCCGCAGCCACTTCTTTTTCGAGGGAGGTTTGGGAGAGGTTTTTTGCCTGTTCGATCCAATGTTGATGATTTTCAGCAGTCAATACGGGCACGATCCTGCGTGCCTGCGACAGGCTAAGTTGCCCTTGTGTAACTGCTGCTTTGAGTTCAGGCACCTTTTCAGAGGCTTCAGCGACAC
>JACQOU010000170.1 GCA_016207775.1 Deltaproteobacteria bacterium | reverse complement strand
GTTTGGAATAATGAGCGTTGCTGCCGTGCGCACAGAAAGCCCGGCAAGAACGTTGGGGTTATGTGGAGACTGAATAGCCACGGCATTTCCGATTTTTGCCGTTCGGTACCAGATCAGCCGCTGCTCACCACGGGAAGACGGCCTGATTTCTCCTTCTGTATTTACAAAGCCTGTCGTATTCATCACCCAAGGGCTGTGGCCAAAATCCTTTTGTTTGAAAAGCTCGCAAGAAGTTGCTGTATCGATTCGTTCCAGCTTATCAGGAACTGATGACAAGTGACTTTTGGGATTTGAAAATGCTTCCAAAAGTTTTTCAGCAAACCCGACATTGGCGCTAAAATCCATTCCAAAACCCGCCGCGGGTACCAACTGATTTTGCGCAAAAACTTGCTTAAGATAAGTGTCGAGGGCAACAGGGTCCTTACATTGAACCATCAATTTTTCTATATTCGATATAGCGCTGCGAATAGATGGCCATTTCTCCACAAGCCTTGCCGGATATTGACTATTAGCGACGTTTTCATCCAGTGCTTTGAGTGTTTTTTCCCAGGCGGGTTGTAATTGTTGTGCGGTTCTTTGATTTTCTTCCGAGTTTTCTATGAAACGGAAAATGGTATTTCTCACTCGGCGCTGAAAACCGGGATCCACGTGTCTTTTGTAATAGCTTATTAACCGTTCCAAATTTTGTTTAAAAAATTGTGGGTTGCAAGGAGGGTTTTCAAAATGGCTGACAAACTGAAAATCGTCCGCACTTCCCACACCCAGTGCATAGTGAAAACACTCCCTGTTGCTCGGAATGCTATGCAACGCTTCCTCTAGTCTCAGCATTCTTGCGTCACGCGCATCCTGAGGATACTGAAGCAAATGGTATCGACGAATTTCACCCATCGTCCTTGCAATGAGAATGAAAACATCGCGTATCCTTTTTTGATACCTCTCATGCGCATTCCCAAAAGACGACACAAAGGCGCTTAAATGAGCGCTAACAACCTTGTCAAATTGTTCCTTCTTAACAATACCGGCAGCCACATCCTCCCAGGCATCGCCGACTACGATTTCTGGCAGTCCAGGGAACAATGCTTGCGCGCGCATAAGCGCCAACTCCATTGCCGCTTGAATGCCCAAAAATTCGATAAGCGGTAATGTTTTAGGATTGGCCTTTATAATTTCAAAATTAAGGGCAAAACCCACGAGTTCTATATCCGACAGACTTAACTCAAGAAGTTCAATCACCGGCTCAAGATTCACCCCGCCTTGAAGAATATGCGCTTCTATCGCGGCAACGGTATCGCGATTGATCTCTAACTTAAAAAGAGGATGATTCGGATCAGTCGTGGGAATGACTTCCCCAAACGCCCATTGCATTCCGCCCCATATCTCATGCTTCAATTTCGCTACCGGATCTGTATCCTTGAGCGCAACTCTGGGGTCACGGGTCGCCCCTTTTTTTATTTGGGACAGGAGCTGTGCGATTTCTTTTTGAATGCTAACTGAGACGCTTTCGATTTTGGCAAACGCTTCGTTTAGTCTTAAGTCAAAGTCTGCATCACGTTTGGACCGAACACGCGATAAAGGCTGAAGCCTTATGGCTTGGCTATCCAGCTTATCCAGTTCAGAACGGATGTCGGAAACATGGGCGTACACCCCCGGACTGAGCGAAAAAATCAGGCACCATAGGCCAAATCGGATCAAAATTCCTCCAAATGAGTTGACTTATGAGGCCTTGCGTTATAACCGAAAATCTCTTTTTTATCAAGGTATTAGCTTTAATTACCAAAGATATTGCACCCTTACCTGCATCTCTGCTATAGTGCGCCGCGCTAAGGAGCCTTCATGAAATTCGATAGAGGATTAAAACGCTGCTGGAGCCTTGTATGCATAAGCCTCATGGGTGCATCCCATTTGATTGCGGATCCCCCACTGCCCAGACGGTCTTTGGGGCAAATGCCTGAAAATCAACCCTACAGAGATAATATCGCTCCCACAGAAAATACAAACCATCCAAAAAGTACCCTAGAAACCATTGGTGATGATCTTAAAAAACCGAAGAACCTGTGGAAACTCGGGGTGGGTACCACGGGCTTGAGCGTTGGGATGTGGGATATACTGCGAAGACGAACTGCACGGGCTACACTGGAATTTGAAAAGCATTACGCTTCTATTTTTGACGACTACGCCCTCGATACGGCTTTAGCAGAAAGAAGAGCTGCCGAACTTGCAGTCGCATCCGTTCCCGAACAAGCAATTGCAGAAACATTGCAAAAACAGACACCGTTTCGCGCTCGCATCGAAAGCGCACGGGCACGGGGAGGCACTCCCGCAACTGCTGCTGAGGAATTAACCACAATTACCGATTCCGAAAACAATTTCGAACTTACCCTGCGGGGGAAAAAGGGTTCACCTCAATACGAAGGTGATTTAGCCGCTTATCAGGATCAAGTTCGACAGGCACGGCAACGCCAGCCAGCCCTAACCTCTTCGTCGCCTGTAGCACCGGAAACAATTATCGACCGATCAAAAGCCACGGATACCATTGTAGTGCGCGCAAAGCCCGGTTCGGCGGAATATGTTGCGGACCTGACAGCCCATCGATCGGCAGTTAAACATTTGCAGCTTGACCCCGGTTACGATCAGGCATTGCGCAGCAGTACCGAACACATTTCATCTTCGTTCGGGCAAGCGATTACTGACGTGGAAAGGGCCTATAGCCGATGGCGATTCAAGTTGGAGGAGATAAGAACTTTAGGGGGCTCAAAATTAAAATTACCCGAATTTGGCATAAAACCATTGCCATCCTGGAGTGAAATTGTGGCAAGCGCACCAGCCAACACCAATGCGGAGCTTTGGGCAGTCGAAAGGGCGAGCGAGATTCAAAACAAAGTGTCTAAACAAATTAAAGCTCAAGGTGCACGCGCGGAGAAACTGCTAGGAAAGTACTGGCTTTGGCGCAAATTGAAGGCAACCCCAGGCTGGCTCGGACTCGCAGTGGCTATCTTAGGTCCTCAGATTATTGAGTCCATTGCAGATGCCCAGCAGGAAAGTGAAAAAGAAGCCGTTCAGACGATGATAGTCGTAATGGCCGATACACGCAGTCAACAGCAAGAAGAAAAAGCACTCGAAAAAAGTCAAAGACTTCTCAGGGTAGCCGCCGAGGCTTGGAAAGCGGTCCTCGATGAAAATGTTTATCCCTGTCCCGTTTCGCCGCAAGCTGAGGCAATAGATGAAGTCAATCGTACCCAATTGGAGTTCATTTCGATTCAGACGATGAAGGTTGAACAGATGCTCAGCCAACAAGGGCAAAACTTCTTAGATGAACATGGCAAACTCAACGCCGTATTCTATGAAAATTTCTTCTTTCAGATTTTATCAATCTCCGAGCAGACTCGGGCAGTGAAAGAAGAGCAGCGCAAGCTTTGGAGCAAGCAAATGACAGAGCTGTTAGTTGCTCCCAAGATAGAGAATACGCAAAAGACTCAATAAAGTTCCTCCCCTCAGCCCGGCTACAGACTAGATATGTATTCGACAAAAGGGCTATTTCCAAATGTCTGTAGCTAAACAAATGAAATGACGCTGCTTTTGCTGATACGCCAATGGGATCGTCACAATACTGACAGAGGCAACAAATTGTGCGCTCAATTCGCCGGGATGAAATGTCCATGGCACTTTGCTTGCACAGTGATAACCATGTACGACGGTAGATCGCAAGTTGAAGCAGAAGTTGAGTCGTTTGAGGGATTGAGTCGATGCGGTTTTAGCGATTTGCCTCGTCCCCTACCCCCCAATAGCCCTCCGAGAGGAGGGCAGGCAGTTTGTCTGACGGTGCGGTAAGGTTGTGCCTTCCGTCCCGTCAGACATTCTGCATACTACTTCCTGTTTGCAGCAATATTTCTCATCAAATCCAGTAAAGCGTTGCGCGCGCCTCGACAGGCCTCCACGGCCGCATCAAAGCATTGAGAGCCCGTCATGCTGGTCGAGCTATCACAATAGTCGGCGGTATCCCGTACACAGGGTGCATACCCCAGGGGTGCTGCTTTACAGGCGACAGATGCTTTCTCGAAGCACACTGAACCCGTATAGGAAGTTTTAGCATCACAATACTCGGCAAGGGATCGGATACACTGCGGATCAGAGGCTCCGCCACTCCCCGAACAAACATACACTTTACCATCGACCAGCACCGAGATTTGCGGCACATGGTCCGCCATTGCAGACAAGCTCAATAACAACGCAACCATTCCAAATCTTGTCATAGTTCCCCCTTTATGAGTCATCCTACCTTCGTCCGCGAAGAATAGGTCGTTTACCCATCACAAACCGTTAACAAAATACAACGCATGGTTGCTTTCAGTCGTTGGTACCAGTAGACAATCCTTATGAGTTGGGGACTTGTAGTTGCCGTTTTCCTTATCTTCGCGAGGTTCCTAGTTGCCGTTCCTCCCTGCGCCTCATCGTTGACTGACCCAGCTTTGCGGCTGCGAGTCTCAGCGATCCAATACGCTATGAGCCGTCCTTCGAGCTTACAAGATTGGGAAAACAAGATCCGGCGTTATCTTGATCAATCCGTCCGACAAAGTTCTTCCGTTGTTGTTTTCCCTGAGCTGATTAGCATTGAAGGACTGGCCTTAATCGATCCCCAGGGCCTAAGCCCAGCTCAAGCGATTAGACAGCTTGCGCGTGACTAC
>JACQOU010000151.1 GCA_016207775.1 Deltaproteobacteria bacterium | reverse complement strand
TACGAAGGAACGGGGCTGGGTCTTTATTTATATCGGCAGTTGGCACGAACCCTTGGGATGAAGAACCCAGGAGAATAGAGAGCAGACGATATCAACCAAAATTTGCGATGTGTTGCCTGAAATGGTATTCAACTCTTGAGGAAGAAATGCCGAGTATTTCAGAATTTTTTGGAATTACGATTTATATGTATTACGCTCACGGACAACATAAGGCCCCCTATTTTCACGCTCGCTATCAGGGCAGCGACTCCTCATTTGAAATTGCCACTGGAAAAGTGCTTGCTGGGAACCTACCCCCTAAGGTGACTAAGCTCATTCAGGATTGGGCGACGCGCCACAAACAGGAACTCTTGGATAATTGGGCGAGGGTTCTCAAGAATGAAATTCCGAAACTGATTCAAGGAGCTGACAATGATTAAGGCTATCAGTGTAATCGGAAATGACGATTACAGTATCGTTGTAACATTGGAGGACGGCAGAGTGATTAGAATGGATATGAGTTTCGTAAAAACTCTCCATGGTCCCGTAGCCGATCCCCTCAAGGATTTGAATGAGTTTAAGAACGTTTTTATCAGAAACGGAATTGTAACCTGGGCCACTGGATATGACGTAGATCCCTATCACCTTATTGAACAGGGAACCGTAGTCAAGAAGATTGCCTGAGCAAAGCTGAAGGCGATTCGTCCGATTAACAAGATTCGAAAACCCGCCGGCTTCTCGGGGTCCACTATCGAAAATAAGGATAAAATCCCTGTAACGGATTAAGAAACAACGAGCGTTGATTGAACAGATTAAAGAACGGGTTTTGAGCATAAGGCATTCGGTTCAATAGTTGTTGGTTCGTTGCGAATGGGTTTAACCCGCCTTGAAGTTGTGTATTGAGAATGAGCAGCGTGGCAATGTCTAATCGTGTATTTGTCATTGTGGAAGAAGTTACTGGGTAGCTCAAACTAGTATCAGACCTTGTATTGCTCAACAGTGAAGAGGATTGAGTGGGGGTAAGTGCTGGCGCACTTGACGATAAAAAAGCAGATGGCAATCCGATACCTGGTCGTGAAGCGAGTGGGTTGCCCGCATGTTGTTCGTGGCCATTGTTTCCCGCTGAACCATGACCGCCGTGGTTGCTGCCATGGCCTTCATGGCTGCCTCCATCGTGTCCTCCCTGGCTGCCATGCTCTCCATGCTCACTGCCTCCCCCGTGTTCGGAACCTCCACCATCGTGACCTCCATGACCTGCATGACTTTCTCCGTGACCAGAGTGACCTTCGCCATGAACTCCATGACCCTCGTGGGTTGGGCTTTCATGACCCGAATGCTCTTCATGGCCACCATTTCCGTTATGGATATTATGTTCGCCATGGCTATCTAGGCCATGACAGCGGTTGCTAAAGAGTTGGTAAGGACTGCGACATCCGTGTGTCCAGTGATTATCGAAGTCGTTCGCATTGTGGTTCGGGTGAGTATCTTCGCCGCTACCAGAACCGTGATTATGAGTGGGGTTATCACTCCCATTCTCGAATGAAGCATGTTCGGTATGCCCACTCTCGCCTGTTCCTTCGCCTGAGTGGTTAGCATGACCGGGGCCGGTATGTTCGGAATGGTCTGTCATTCCACTATTGCCTCCAGGGCTTGTGTGATTGTGACCATCGTGACTCTCGGTGAGTTTAGTCGGCGGCGATACTAAAGACGATTCATCCACATGTGAATGCTCAGACGGATGATTTTGGTGCTCGTCGCCATTTTGTACGGAGCCAGAAGTCTCATTACCTGCGCCATGATTGTGGACCTTTGTCTTGTCGTCCGGATGATTAGAATGAAGCTGTTGCGGAGCCGATTTTTCCTTGGGAATGACCATCGCGTAGCTAGTAACTTGAGCGCCGCTTTTCTGGGAGAGGGCCTGCTGAAAGTCTTTAAAGCCTTCAAAACGTGAGTCTTTCCCAACGATACAGGCAACAAGCGCCACTCGTTTTATTCCCTTATGGTGAATAGCGGACGCAATGGCTTCAAGGGAATCTATTTTGTCTGTATTCTCTTTGAGGCCAATCACGAGTGTTTCGATCTTATCTGGAACTGCGTCGATACATTGTTTGAGTTCGGTGAGCCGTGACATTTTTTGTAGCCAGTTGTTCGAATCTTGGGCAGCTCGTTCAAAATGCTGAGTTTCGTCGTTTTCGCAGGCCACGCTCAGGCAGATTGCTTGACCGGGGCCAACCAACTCGGGATTAACCTTTCCATCTATCGGTTTTAGGGCTGGCTTTTCTGCCACCGTTCTTGACGAAGGGGTTATAAGAGGGGCTTCAATAGGGGGTGTTGCTTCTTTCTGTGAGTCACAATGATGGCAGTGCCCTGGGGATTGATCGGCTACAGCGGGAGAACAAAGAAGGACCAACCCTAATACATGGATAGCTAACCCGAAACCACTTGCGCTTCCTCTAATCATCGCATTCACCTATGGTAATTTCAACATTCACTTCTGTATTCCACGACAGCGGGAATACAGTTGGAAGCAGAGAAATTATTGGCAACTCACCCGGATATTATGCAAGTAGCACGCCACCCTCTATCTTGTTGTATTCCAGCCGTGCCGCCGAAAACATCAGAAATAATAGGCTAGGCCTAGTCGTACGCCATAGAAGTACGTCGTGCTCGATGGTTCTTGCAGTGTTTGATCGAAAGCTCCCGTGGCAAAATAAGTTGGAAAACTATTTCCTTGGCCAATATCAAAATATTCAAAAAAGGGTACAAGTCTTAACCCTATAGACGGGCCGAGCCAATAAACAAGGGGGGCTTGAATCTTGAATCCGACCGCTGGACCCAGCGTGCCGGTCGCATCCTTATCGGGTGGGTATAGTTGGGATAAGTACGCCCAAATAGTTCCTCCTAGATTCCAACGAAATGCTACATCCAGCCCAAACGAAAAGTCTTCCGTCAAGCGGGTCTCGAAACGAAGTCCAATAGGCAGATAGAAAAATAGATAGCGCTCGGTATAACTTCCAGTTCCGGTCAAACCCCGGTGCCAAAAGTGGCTTCCAAATCCGGCATAGGGTGCTAAAGTTGTACTTTTTCCAATTAAAAACAGGAAGCCAGATACTAACTCGCCATCTAAAATGACGTTATTGGTTGCCGAGGTCTTTGGCGTTCCGTTCAATAAGGCCCCAATATATTGGGTTGAACCGAAATCGAAGTCGCCGTCGCCACGAACAAACCATTGTCCTGTGATGACAGTCATCGCCTCTATATTTACCCCACCCAGGGCGCCGTATTCTCCGTCTGTCGGTGGCGCAATATGTTCCGTGTAATTTACCCCAAAGAAATTGCCTGCGATGCTCAAATAGGATCCGTTCTCGATGTGAATTTCTTCCGACGGTTGGTCGGATCTCCCTATCGAAGGAAAAATGAAGAAAAAGCAGCCAACTAGTATTATTAAAGAGCAGATGTTTAGCACAAAATAGTGACAGTTAACCCTAACGTTGCTCATAAAGAGTAGTTTTCCCACTGATGTCGAATGCAAGAACCTGATATGGAACTGGACTAGGGTCTTCCATTCCGGCAGAGCCGTTGGGCATCTCGGGAACTACAAGGCCTACAACATTACTAGGATTCTCAGCGAGCAAACGTTTGATAGTATCGGCTGGAACATGACCTTCAATTACGTATTTTCCAATAATGGCTGTGTGACACGAAGCCATGTTTTTTGGAACTTGGTATTTAGTCTTAATGTTTGCCACGTCGGCAATTGTATCGGACTGAACCGTAAAACCATTTCGCCTCATGTGCTGTTCCCATTTTTTGCAGCATCCGCAGGTAGGGTTCTTATAAACCATGACTTGCGGGAGAGTCACCGCACTGGCTTTATTGCCTGACGAATACTTAGACGAATATTTATATAAAGCGACGGCGCCACTGGAGAGAATGATCAGTAATCCAATAAGCATCGCGTTTCTCAAATTTGATTTTTGCATGTTTTTCTCACGGAGAAGGATAGCGCCTTCATTAAAAGGTGTTTATGGGAGCGTTGCTTCACAAAAAAGCCCAGTCACATTGCTGCTAGAAACAAAGTGTTTGCGCCGGTTTCTTGC
>JACQOU010000158.1 GCA_016207775.1 Deltaproteobacteria bacterium | reverse complement strand
GTCCTGTAGGGTATCCACTTTTAGATGATACTTTGATGCGCCCGATGAAGTGCCCCAACTGATAAGCGGGGTATTATCATTGCTTGGAGAGGGCGGGGAATTGATCGCAAAAGCTCCGGGAGCGGTGCTATCGATCATAATGCTCAGTCCGCTATTACTGGCGGAAGTGGCGCGCGCCAGTTCGTCTTTTGCGTAAACACAAATGTGATAGGTTCCGTCACCAAGTGAAACACCTGCGCTTGTGGTTGTAAGATCCGATTGGCTCGAAACGACATTCGCGCAGTTTGCGTCGGAAGCCACCTTAAAATCATACTTAGTCGCACCCGATGAAGCTGACCACGATATTGTGGCTGGAGAGGGAAGAGAGCTTGGAGGTGCTGTTATGCTGAATGAGCCCGGCGGGGTATCGTCCACCGCAAACGAATAAGGATTATTGAATGCGTGTATTTGATTTCCGGCAAGATCCTTTGCCACAAGACAAACGTAGTATGTGCCTGGGCCAAGCAAATCAAGTGTCTTTGATGTCGAGAACACGCTGGGAAAATGCTGCTCCGGTGAAGGACAATCGACCTCATTATCGATCTTGAGATCGTAAGATGAGGCGCCTAAGGAGGCCGACCAGACTACGTCTGGCGTGCTATCACCGGTCAGAGGTAGCGGGGATGAAATACTAAACGCTCCGGGGGCAACGGTATCTTTTGTCCAGGTGGCGGTATTAGAAGTCTCATTTCCAGCCGCATCCCGTCCAATGACACAAAGGCGTTTGGGTCCATCAACGCCAATCTGGATTGCGGTTGAGTTGGTGGTAGCAATCCAATCGGAATAATTAGCAGAAGAACAATCGGGCGCATTATCCAGTAATGAAAATCGATACTGCGAAGAATCTCCAAAAACAAAAAGCGTAAACTCGGTTGCATTGGATTGAGACATTGGCCGCCCCCCAAGCTGTACCAAGGGCGCAACCGTATCTTTGATCCATGAATGCTGTGTAGGAGAAGCTTGCACGTTTCCCGCCGCATCGATACCTTTCACACACAGGGTTTTGTTGCCGTCTACTCCAATGTCACCGGTAATTGCCTGTGAAACTGGAATAGAAGATGAGTAACTGGCATTGTTACAGTTCAGAGCATTCCTAAAAGCGTATTTGTAATTAACGACATCGGTCCCACCGACCATTACATCGAGCACTGTTGCATTGGATGGGTTAGCTGGCTGCCCACTGAGAACAGCGGGTGGTGCCGAGGTATCAATCATGACACTTAGGATGCCGCTATTGGACGCTGCCGTTACGTTTCCCGCATTATCCCTGGCGGTAACACATACGAAATAGGTCGCATCGGGAAGAGCGGGAGAGACCTGGCGCGATGTAGTTGTTAAATTATCGATCTGATAGGCGGGGGAACTGCAATCTGCATCATTATCAACCATTACACGATACTTCGCTGCACCCGATGAATTGCCCCAACTGATGGTAGGGGTATTATCCTTGCTCGGAGAAGTCAGAGAATTAATCGCAAACGCTCCCGGTGCCACTGTGTCGACCATGATCTTTTTGCCGTTATTGCTTGCAGCGCGTGCACCGCTGGAGTTATTGGCATACATGCACAAATAATAGGTTCCGTCGGCGAGAGTGAGTTGAGTCGAAGTCGTCAAAATACCATTGACGACATATGGGAAGCTGCTGCAGCTTGCGCTGCTTGCAATTTTCAGATCATAACTGACAGCATTGCTTGCAGCCGACCATGCAACATCAATCGGTGACCGCACGTACATAGTCGTAGGCATCGTTATACTAAAGGTACCCGGTATTGCCGCTGCAGCCGGACGACGCGCCAAACGATCCAATTCAGGATCGAGTTGCGGTGTTTCCTTGTTACATCCAATGATCGCAAGAGAAATAAGAAAAAACGGGGCTAACGATAAGCGTGCAAATAGCGTACGGCAAGGCATACAACCTCCGAAAAAAGCAAATTCTAAGCAGGAGAATTCAATAGATGGTTGTTGTCTGTCTAAGATGCCAAAAACATGCCACCACGCTGAGTGCTCGGAGAGGGCCGCAGTTTCGGCGAAATGGAATTCTGGCAACCACTGAGAAATGATGGGCAATATGAAATCATGAAGAGTACTCGAAAATAAGCTTGTCGAAGATTTTGACAGTCTCTCTATGAAGAGGCGCGTGTCTAAGCGCTGAATACTGGATCGCTCACAATCCTATATTCCTTTTCAGCGCGAATAGTTACACCTGTCTCTAGGCTCAACACCATTTGGTCCGGTCAAGTGGGAACAAGACACAAAACCTCAAGATATGATAAATAAATGCTTTTTTATAATCACTCGTGAACTTCTGTTGTCACCCAGTTCACGTTTTCCTGACCTAGAATTTTGTGACCTTCTGGAAGTCGAAGTCAAAGACTTAGAAGGAGTCCTCATAGGTGGTATCCACATCCACCTCCATCGCGGCAATCAGCCCGCCATCTATACTCAGCAGCTCAACCCGCAGTTTGTTGTTTCCTTCCCGTAAGACAACCGATCGATCTTCCAGTTTTTTATCCCGAATCAATTCCACAGAGATGGGCCTATCCTCCGATGGCAAGACATCCGAAAGGTCCAACACACGTCTGGATTCGGTTTCATTCAGCGATAGGTTAGTAATTTGCACCAACCCTTTCACTGGCGCTGAGTACATGACCACCGCCGTTTCGCTGCTGCAGCCTCCCCCATGGTCGGGAATAGTGCAGTAAAAATGCAATTCCTTTTCCACGTGCAGCCGAACAAACGCCTGCGCGCCAAAAGCTGATGAAGCACAAAATAAAAGTATAAAAAAAACTTTTAACATCGGAGGACCCTCCTAACCCGGTAAACCACTTCGCAGCAAACCCTAGATATGGTTTGGTAGCCTAACTGTCAATAGTCGGGGTTCTAAATATCGTAGAATGTTGCCATTTTGTTCAACGTGCGCATTGACTGAAGGCCGTTCTTATGCCAAAGATGCATCTCATCAATTACTTAAAACCTGAGAGAAAGGCGGGTGTAGTCATGAAAACATATTTGATGGTTGCTGGAACCATTCTGACGGTTTCCTTTTCTTTGTTAGTTTGTAAGGCAGCCGTCGCTAAAGATGGGAAGGCCGTTTTTACCGACAGCAAGTGCGCTATGTGCCACCAAGTCGGCACAGAGGTCCCCACAACCAAGAAGTCAGGCAAGGCTATCGATGTAGCAGGCAAACAAAAAGATGCCACCAAGATTGAATCCTGGCTAAAAGGTGAGCCCAATGAGAAGGGGAAGAAACATCCAGCTAAGTTTAAAGGATCTGAAGAAGACATGAAGGCAGTAGCTGCCTGGTTAGCTACCAAGTAGTTTAAGTACATACTTAGTGGTTGATTTGCAGGCACGGCATGAGACGAAGGGCTCGGTGCCGTGCCTGTTTTTTTTGCCAAAGGGTTGCTCTTACACTTGGTCGTGATAAAAACCTTTTGTGATAGGTACTCTCAACTCATCCAAAAAAGATGCCGCGATTATCGGGGGAGGCATTTCCGGCCTCCTGGCAGCCCATACGCTAATCCAATTGGGATACGAAGTTTCCTTATATGAGTCCACTCACCGGTTGGGTGGATTGATAAAGACCGAAAAATCAGACTTTGGTATTTCCGAAAAAGCTGCGAACTCTGTTTTGGCCAGCGTACCGGTCATCGATCTATTTAACGAGTTGAGAACCGAACTTTGCCCTGTCCAAAAAGGTTCGAACAAGAAATATGTTCTCAGAGGCGGAGTTCCCAGGACCCTTCCCCTCACTGTCACTGAGCTATTTGCAACAATAGGAAAAGCCTTCTTTTCCCGTTCAGACGGACAAGCTTCCCTCTCCATGAAGGACTGGGCACTCAAACATCTTGGAGCTGCAGCCTTAAATTACCTTATCGATCCCATGCTCAAAGGTATCTACGCTGCTGAACCACAACAAATTTCCGTTTCAGCGGCATTCCCCAAGCTTGTGGTGCCCAAAGGTCATTCGCTCATTTCCGGTTTAGCGTTCTGCCACGAAAAGAAAAAGTCCAAGCGCGGACCGAGGGCCCAGATGATGGCCCCCCGTGGGGGAATGGAGGCGCTGGTAAACGCGTTGGAGTCCAGCATTAAACCTAAGCTTCGCGAACTTAAGCTTGGGTACACCGCCCTGAATCTTCCCAAAGCTTCCAATGTAGTTATATGCGTCCCTGCCTACGCAGCTGCAGCATTTTTTCGCACAGAAGAACAGAACGACCTTGCGAATGCACTGGAGCAAGTACACTACACCCCCCTCATTACATCGACGGTTTTTTACCATAGAAAGGAGGTGTCCCGACTTCCAATGGGCGTAGGGATTTTGTTCCCATCCATTGAGAAAAGAAACCTGCTGGGAATTCTTTGCAGCTCTGATTCTTTTCCCGGTCGCGTGACTGACCCCTCTCTATTACGTTCCTTCACCGTATTGCTGGGAGGCACCGCTCGAGGCGATATCATGAATTTGGATGATGAAAGGGTCAGCTTCGTGATTCGTGAAGAGTTAGAAAAGTTATTCCAGGTTAAAGCCCCACCTATCCACATCAACAACCATCGTTGGACAAAGGCTATCCCCATCTATTCATCCCAAATAGAGAAAGTTTGGGAGGTCGCCAGAGCAACCTGGTGCGCTCAGCCAGGCAAAATCCTATTTGGTAATTACACCGGCCAAGTGAGTATTCGGGGACTCATAGAAGAAGCGAGAGAACTGCTTATTGAATAGCACACCGCCCAGAAGGCGCGTCGGACAAAAGCCTTTACATCCAACGGTATGGTGATAAAAAGTGTCTTTGAGAAGGGGTAGGGGTGCACAAGCCAATCGTTTGTATTCGCTAAATTTAGCAGTCCTATCTTTCATTCTCGCAAAAAAAATATCTTTCTGAAGGAGGCCGCCATGAGAAAGATTTTTTATCTAATCACTCCTTTTATAATAACAGTCCTTTTAACCGGTTGCGGTGCCTATAGCCTGTTTCAGAGAGGTGAAAAGG
Organism: Deltaproteobacteria bacterium; assembly: GCA_016207775.1. GTDB lineage: Bacteria > Bdellovibrionota > FAC87 > UBA2466 > UBA2466 > JACQOU01. The sequence continues at coordinate 3,968 of JACQOU010000158.1, read as the reverse complement.
TCACTAAACCGACGGGTCCCACTGTCAATAAAGAAACACTGACCGCGGAGCAAATGTTTACACAGTTTGTAGCACCCGCATTAGAAAAATCATGCAAGGGATGCCATGCAAACCCGGCTCCCACTTATGAAGCAGCAAAGACTAAGATAACCGGAAAGAACCCCGATGAAAGTGCACTTTATTTTATGGCTAAAGGTGAAAGCCATCCGGGCGGCAAGATTTGGGCGGAAGGTTCAACTCAGTTAAGCGATTTGCACGATTGGATTATGAAAGAGGAAGCTCCACTTCCCCCCCCCCCACCACCACCGGGACCAGAAGAACAGTTTGTTAATACAGTCGCTCCACACTTAAAGAAATCATGCAAGGGATGCCATCCAAACCGGGATAAGTATTCCGATGCGAAAAATTGGATCTCTGGAGGTAAGCCGGAGGAAAGCCATCTGTATCTCAAGGCACAAGGCTTGGAAGGACATGCCGGCGGGGCGATTTGGACTGTCGATTCCGAACAACTTAAAGCGATGCGTGAATGGATTCTGGCTGAACCCTCTACAGGTCCATCTGTAGTATTGGACAAAGCGTACTTCGATACGAATGTTTCACCGGTTCTTAATAACAATATTATGGATAACGACTTTGCGGGCTGTATTGGATGCCATAGCCGAAACGGCGGCCCCACCAGCTTTGATTTCGAAAGTGCAAAAGGCATGGTGATAGCGGGGAACCCAGATGCAAGCCCGCTCTACCAGAAAGCTGCTGGCACGGGCTCAGGACATTCGTACAAATGGGCTGATAGCACGCTCGACAGCCAAGTCGAAAAGAAACTTGAATTCTTAAAGAACTGGATTCTGGGCGCAAAATAGCGCTGTGCTAAGATAGCAAAATGAACTGGCAAAGGCTTGTTCTTCTATTTGCTATCTTGGCCACTTTTGTGCGCCTGTATGCCGATGAAGTTTCGCCCGGCAACCAAAGCCGGGTTCAGCTAGGTGTCAGCCTTGCGCTTTTGCTGCCAAACGGACTACCCGATTTTGATGCTTCCATGCCCGCATTTGGTTCGACGATCGGCCTAAGATGCGGTCCTGGTTCTATCATTGTGCAGGGACTGTATGGAAGCAAAGAGGGGATCACACTCTATTTACTTGAATCAGGCTATCAACTACCCCTTTCGACTCCTTTCTTTGACAGCTATGTTCAAGCCGGCCTTCATCACCTTCGGTATTCGTTTGCCAGCCGCGAAAATGCATACTCAGGGGCTAATTTTGGATTTGGGTTCTTCCTTTTCACATCCAAAAGCTTTGTCTTACGTCTGGGGGCGCAACTGTACTTCCAGGCTAGAAGTATCGCCAGCATCTGCGGAGGGTTTTCCTTCCATTTATGACCGGTCAGGCTACAAGCAACCATATTCTAAGACAGGCAATAATGCCCATGGCAGCCATTGCTATCAACGTACTTCGCTCACTTCGGAGTGCTTTTCGAAGCGAAAACTGCTGACTACTGCTCGGATAACTGGATGTAAGCTGAGGCAGCCATCTCGGTACGCCATTGCAATAATTCTCGTACTCCGTGCCGAATGTTCGCAGCAAGACTTCCTCTTCATACTTAACGATAAAATGATACTGAATAGCCGAATAGACCAGTACGGCAAGACTGAGTAATCGAAAACCAAACAAAAACCCACATAAGCTGTAGAGCAGAATATTGGCAATATAAAGGGGATTTCTTACATGGCGGTAAGGACCTGAATAAACAAGCTTTCCAACAGAATCAGCCCGGGTACGGGTCTGGCTTCCTGCATAGCCCACGGCCCAAATACGCAGCAATTCTGCAAGGACAAGACTGATGAGCGTAAGCGTAACCCACGTGGCGGACGGCCAAAATTCGGGGTTAAGAAAAATCATTAATGCAATAAATGGCAGCGGGGAAACACTTCTGCATTTAAACCACCAACGCCCCACCTTAGCCGCGGGACTAAATTGAAAGGCGATTTCCACAAGATTTCGTATCACAGCTGATCTACGATTGAAACCCCTCTTGTCCAGTTGGGATGGCAAGTTTATATTGCTCTTTCAAAGTAGATTTATTTGGATCAAGGAAGTGAGGAGGGATCGGGTGAATATCCAAACACCAACAATTTGGACGATGGGCTGGGTGGAAGTGATCTGTGGGAGTATGTTCAGTGGCAAAACTGAAGAGCTCATCCGTCGGCTGCGTCGCGCTCAGATCGCTAAACAAAAAGTCCAGATTTTTAAGCCGTTATTGGATAATCGATATTCCAGGGATCATGTGACCAGCCATTCGGCTTTAAAGCTGGATGCTCAAAACATCCAAAACCCAGAAGAGATTTTGACTTTGCTTGAAGACAATACGCGCGTGGTGGGCATCGATGAAGCCCAATTCTTATCGCATTCAGTCATTGAATTAAGCCAGCGTTTAGCCAACCGAGGCCTGAGAGTAATCGTCGCTGGCCTTGATCTTGACTACCGCTGCCAACCGTTTGGCACTATGCCTTTTCTGATGGCGATCGCGGAATCCGTCACCAAGATGTCTGCGATTTGCGTAATTTGCGGAAATCCGGCTAGCCGAACCCAGCGCAAAAGAATGAAGACAGATGCCGAACTCAACAATCAAGTAATCATTGGCGCCGAAGATATTTATGAGGCACGGTGCCGGCGTTGCTTTGAACCGCCTGAGTCAGACCGATGAATGCACCTATTCCTGTTTTCATTGATGAAAAAAAGATTGCGTGCCGGGTGCAAGAGCTGGCAAAAGCAATTGAAAAGGATTACCAAAAGAAGGAAATAGTCGCGATTGCTCCTTTAGGCGGAAGTTTCATTTTTTTTGCTGATCTTGTAAGAAATATCAACTTACCCGTTTATTGTGAGTTTCTTAGCCTCTCTCCATACTCCCGATCTTCTGGCGAAGTGAAAATACTATTGGATGTTAAAGACTCACTAGAGGGAAAGCATTTGCTGCTCATAGAAGATTTGGTGGATAGTGGCCTGACGTTAAATTACCTGCAGAAAGCGCTTATGGCGCGCAATCCTTTAAGTTTAAAGACATGTGCTCTCGTCGTAAAAAAAGTTGGTTTACCCAATAAGGTTGCCGTCGATTATGCTGGCTTTGAAGTCAGTGAACATTTCCTGGTTGGATATGGGATTGATGACAAAGGCAGATATCGTCAGCTTCCGTACCTTGGAATCTTAAGCAGTCACAATGAACATCGAACTGAATGAAAGTCGAATTCGATTTGATCTTGACCGCAAAGATCACAGTCGGTTTGATGCCTACTGGATCAAACGAAAGATCGCTCCTATTCCTTCAGAGTTGATGGGCAAATACCCAGATGTCCGGCTCGAAATTGGCGCTGGCAGCGGCTCCTTTGCATTGGCCCTTGCACAACTTTATAGCCACTCCCTTATCGTACCGATAGAGCGCTGTAAAACCAGAGCGCGTACACTCTTGCATCGTACTGAACGTTCCGAATTACGTAACTTGAAACCCCTCAGAGGAAACGCAATTCCTGCTGTGGTCGGTGGCTTTCCCTCCGAGACAGTGGATAGAATCTATGTGCTTTACCCTTGCCCATGGCCAAAAAACTCACAAAGAAAGAATCGTTGGTACCTGCACCCCATCATGCCCCACATGATCCGTATACTAAAAAAGGGAGGAAAACTGATTTGGGCGTCGGACCAAAAGTTTTATATTGATGAGGCATACTATGTATGCACAAAGAGATATCGATTAAGAACACTCAGTTACGGTGAGCTCACTCTCAACGCCTATAACGATCTGGAGCACTTCCCGCAAGGTCGAACCAAGTTCGAACAAACATTTCTTTCCAACCACCAACCCTGCTACGAACTGATCCTGGAAAAGCCCATCTGAAAAGGTACATCCTTTATTTTCAGGAGGGGACCCGTGAGCAAAGCTCACGGGGCGGAGGCCTTTGGAAGGATGTACCTTTTCAGAGT
>JACQOU010000176.1 GCA_016207775.1 Deltaproteobacteria bacterium | reverse complement strand
GTATATACTTTATAATATATACTATTTCTCAGGGCGAATCAATTAGTTCAGCCGCAGGCCGCGATTAGTGGGACTGTTACCACAGAATTTTCTTAAATTGCCCTAGTTGCCTCCAATGGTTGCCAATTTTAGATAACGCAAATGCACAGGCTTCGGCGAGACCGCCTGGCGGATCGTACTCAAGCAACTGGTTACCAGTCGCCCATCTTATTACAGTCTCGGCATCTTGCTTGACCTCTGTAGTCGGGCCAACCAGATTTACGGTTGCAGCAACAGAACTGAGGTCAATAGCCTTGGAAACGGTCTTTCCGTCCACAATACGATAAAACGGAGCTGGCAGAAAATAAGTCGGAAGGCCGCCAATTTTTTCGCTTGCGCCTTCCTTTAGCCGACCATTCAATGGTGAAAGCAAGCTAATAATTGCCCCATCATTCACGTGTTTCTTTGGAAAGCTTTTGATTATGCGGTCATACTCTACCGGATCAAGAACTCGAACAAGATTCAAGTGCAGATGACTGGTTCCCCATACTTGTGCGTCAATCAATGGCATCGCCCTGCCACCAATACGGGCACCCTGCTCGATAAAATACCATTTTCCCGTTCCCGCTTCTTGCATCAATTCGGTATGCCCTGGACCGTTTCTGTTAAGAAGAGCTGTGTGGATATCTTGCACGGCAATTTGAAGTTCGCGGGCAACAGGAGAACGCAAATCAAACGGCCGATAAAGGAAGCTAACCTTTCTTGCCCCCATCCTAAGTTTTTCATATCGCCACACCGATACAAGAGTGGCCACGCCATCCTTCGCTATAGAGTTGGCTGCGTATTCGGTCCCATCTATTGCCGGTTGAACTACGACTGCGTTAATGAGATGCCCGTATTTATCGGTTTGGCCCAAGAGACTGTGGGCAGCTATTCGAATCGTTTCAGGCTTGTTTTTCAGAACCTGAACAAAGTCTGCGCCAGAGCTTTTATTGGGTTTAATAACGACTTCGCTTGCATTTAGCGTTTTTGCAAAGTGTACAATTTTTTCTACGTCGTCAGTAAGAATGGAGGGAATGCGATACCTCTCCGGCGTTGCCTGCTGCATGGGATATTTTTCTCTTCTCACACGGCTTGTACTCGGATCGTTTCCAAATGGCACATCCAGCGACGCATTAATTTGATCTGCTGCCAATGCTCCGCTTTCCATTCCCCCAAAGGCAGCAACAACCCCTTGCTGCTTTAAGGTGCGTATTATCTCCCGATAAGTCGCATTGTCATTAAGGTCGACAACAACAAGCCTTCCTTCATATTCATCTTTGGTAGCGTCGAATGATCCCCGATAGAAAGCTGGAATTGGCCGGTCAGTTTGAATATGAATCCACTTAATCTTCTTATTGGGAAAAAGCTTGCGGGCCTCAACCGGATAGAGAGATGCTGGGCCGTAACAGTCCACACAGGCTAGCCAAACCTCACCCTCACCGAAGGCGCATTTCCCGCCCATCAAAGAAAGGGCACAGAAAAAGAAAAAGGATTGACAAACCCAACCATATTTTGGCTCTGCCGTATCGTACATGATCAATGATTCTCGAATAGTAGGCACACAGTCATCCTTCCAGGTCTGTATGTGCAATAGCTGTACCTGCATACTTGGAGTATTCAGCCCTTAGCCTTAAGATTTTCAAAGTGCCGGATTAAGAAAAACCTGTGTGGCCCGACTTAAATTATTTACGTTGGATAACGGTCATTACCTTTCAGTAACCGGAACCTTGTACGGTGAGCCCACAATATCGATGACGTATCTTGGAGTAAGATACCCAGGCAACATTTGCCGCAGGCTTTCGAATATCCGCAGGCCTTCGGCTGCGGGTACCAGGAAATGTTCCGTACCAGAAGCTGGATCGGGGTGATGCAAGTAATAAGGAATCACGCCTATTTCGAAAAGACCTTTGCTCAAAAGGCAGAGTGTTTCCACCCGATCATTTACACCCTTTAACAAAACCGACTGGTTAAAAAGGCTAAGGCCTTGAGCCCGCAATCGTTTGCAGGCCAGTGTGCTTTGAACAGTCAATTCTTTTGGATGATTAAAATGAGTGACAAGAACCAAGGGAAAGCGAGTGGCAGATAGAATTTGAGCCAAAGCCTCCGTGATACGATTTGGTAGCGTCACCGGCACGCGCGTATGAATGCGTACTCTTCGAAGATGGCTAATGTTTTCAAGTTGAGTGAGCACGGCACTTAGCTCGGAGTCGTGCACCATGAGAGGATCGCCGCCCGACAGGATAATTTCCTCAAGTTCTGTATGCCTTTCAATGTACGCGATTGCATCCTCCAATGATCCGTCGAACAGGCTCTCTTCGTGTCCAGTTAACAGCCCTTTTCTAAAACAGAAACGGCAGTACATAGGGCAGGAAGGAGTGAGTTGAAGCAGGGCTCGGTCTTGATATCGAGTAGTCATTCGGCTCGCTGGTTTGAAGGCCAGATCGGACAGTGGATCGCGCTTAGATTCAGGTAAACGATTTGTTAACTCACAAGGCGAAGGGATGGCTTGAAGGCGAATGGGGCAAGCAGGGTCCCCTTTATCGATGAGCGAGGCATAGTAGCGGGGTAGCAGAAGCCTGTACTTCTCAATAACGGGGCGGTAGTTGTCGACCGCATTTTTGGGAATGAGCTCTGCTGCCGCCAAATCTTCTGCGGTTCTTAACGCCTGCCTGAGCTCGTCCGTCCAGTCTTCGGTTCTTTGCATGATTCGCACTGAGGGCTCGTATCATATTTCAAAAGAGAAATCATCCGTTTGACGACATGCCGTTTAACGCTTTGAGGAACGGGCTGATCTGATGTAGAAACGGTCTTAAGGTGAGGTAAAACATGGGTGGGCAGACAAAAACTGTAATCAAAGACATCAGCACCAAGCAGCCTTATTTTTATCGCTATTCCAGCGAGTTTGTCGAACCGGACTGGCACAGGCTACCGGGCTATCGGCAAGTGACTGAAGCTGAGTGGAACAGTGCGATATGGCAAAAACGTAATCTTGTTAAAAGTGTGCGGCAGCTTAAAGAGGTGCTTGGCTCCCACCTATCCGATGAGATTGTTGAAGATATAAGAAAAGATCAAACGGACCGTTCGACGATGGCTATGCTCGTTCCTCCCCAGATGATTAATACGATGAATGAACACGATCTCAAGAATGATCCTGTTCGCCGCTATATGATTCCTCTTTTTTCTGAGCGCAATATTCAGTGGCCATCCCATCCTAAAGCACAAAGAGATAGCTTGCATGAACATGAAATGTGGGTAGTGGAAGGGCTTACTCATCGGTATCCTACCAAAGTGTTGGCAGAAATTGTGTCGACCTGTCCGCAATACTGTGGCCATTGCACACGAATGGATTTGGTCGGCCAAAGTGTTCCACAGGTTTCCAAAAGAAAATTTGCTCTGGGGCAAAAAGAAAGGCTGGGCCAGATTCTCGATTACCTGAGGCGTACTCCCTCGGTCCGGGACATCGTGGTGTCGGGTGGCGATATTGCCAACCTGCCCTCTGAAATTCTGGAGCATTTTGTTACGGGCTTGTTGGAGATTGAGAATATTCGCGACATACGCCTTGCGAGTAAGGCCCTCATGGGCCTGCCCCAGCACTTCTTACAAGACGAGGTGCGCTCAATGCTGGAGCGGCTTGCCAAAAAAGCGTTCGAGCGAGGGGTTGCGTTGGCAATGCATACCCACATCAATCACGCCAACTCAGTGACCCCTCTGGTTGCAAAGGCGAGCGAAAACCTTCTTGCCATGGGGTTTAGGGACGTAAGAAACCAGGGGGTTTTATTGAGGGGAGTCAATAACTCGCAACGGGCTCTCTTGGATCTTTGTTTTAGGCTGGTGGATCATGGTCGTATTACTCCATACTATTTTTATATGTGTGACATGATTCCGAACGCAGAACATTGGCGTCTTTCGGTGGCCGAGGCACAAACACTGCAACATCAGATCATGGGCTATTTGCCTGGTTTTGCAACACCTCGGTTAGTGTGTGACGTACCCTGTGTCGGCAAACGATGGGTGAGTCAAACTCATTCTTATAATCGTGAGCTTGGAATCTCCTATTGGACAAAAAACTACCTTACTCGGATCGACGACGATGTCCCCGATGCACTGAACAAACTTTATGAATACTACGATCCAGTGGACACGCTTCCCGAGCAGGGCCAGCAATATTGGGCCAAGTACAACGCGTAAGAAAACAATAATGAAGTAAGGTTAGTCTCCAAATTGAATTCCGCGAGCTCGCGCAGCTAGCAAAAAAGGTGAGTCTGTGTTTACAAACCGGTTCTTTCCGGCGCCGGTTTCAAG
>JACQOU010000150.1 GCA_016207775.1 Deltaproteobacteria bacterium | reverse complement strand
GTTTCATTTTTGAAAAGAATAACTCAAACCTCTTTCCTGACTCTTCTGGCAATCGGCTGCCAGCAGCAAGAAACCCATCTCAAAAACATAGACAATCTTGAATGCACGCTCAAAGCTACCTTGAAAATGGTTTCGACTGGTGCGGGAATAAGCGATGAAGCCACGCTGGAGTGGACAACGCCCGTTAATCCCAACCGTTGGATCATTCGCAAATTCGACAACAACTACGAAATGGGCCGAGACGTAATCGATGGCATCCAAAGACAATGGGTCGATAAATCAATGTATACGGGCCACCTCTACACCTACGAAATCCTCGCCGAAATGGACAACCCCAATTCGTCGGAGAAAAAACAAGCGCTCCTCGAAAAAATTTCCATCCCCAGTCCTGACAAAAAATGGCGGGAGGATAGAATCAAAGCGCTGTGGCTCCAAGAAGGAAAACTTGAGCTATGGGGACTAAAATTTATTGCTCCTCTCAAATGGGAAAGCCTCGACATTAGCGGGATGAGCCACTGGGCAATTGAGAAAAAGGAAGAAGGTGCTGGCAGACCAACCAAGGAACTTACCCGCACCAATTCCATTAGTGGAAAACATGAGTTTACTGACTACGACGTGGATGACACGATCTCATTATTCTATGATTTCGTAGCTATTGGGACCACGAAAAGCAGCGAAGGCCACCCCATTGAAACGCGCTTCATCGTCAAATCAATCGCCATAAGAAATGGCACCATGTACGAATTCGACTGGCAGCGAATAGGGAGGGCGATGGGGCAGTAGGGGTGGCGTGCTGCGGAGAAGGGCAATACCTTCCCGAAGTGAAAGCCTGACGGCAATCAAAATTCTAAAGAGTAGTCAAATAAGAACAGTGAAAACGCGCAGAAATTGTTGAGGTGAGACCTTTATTCGGTTTTTTTATCGAATAAAGCAGGCAAAGTAGTTATTGGCGGGCCCTGCTCGGGATCGAGATAGGCGATCAAGGTACAGCAGACAATAAGCTCCGTGTCTGATGCCTACCAGTTTCTATACGATCGCTTGCCTATTTAGTGCCTCCTGGACAACAGCAATTTGGTATGTTTCGGAATCTTTCCTTCAATGTGTTTCAATTGGGTTGTGTAGTCTAGATTGAGCTGGTAGGGTTCACTATTTTCCGGCCAGATATTCCAAAGACCAACTGGCTTTGCGCTAGTGTCAATAAAGCCCTCAGCCGCTTTTTCACCGTTTGGATAGAATTCCACCACTCGTCCTCGAACCTCGTTTGCGTACCAGACGACTTCCATGAACTTCTTTCCGTTTTGATCCCAGCCGGCAAATCTTGTGCCAGTAATTGTTTTAGGTGATTGTACTTCTGCAAGCTCCCGGGTGGGTAACCCGATCAATGCCTCCTCCACAGGTTCCATGAGGAACCGTAGCTTACCATTTTTATGCCAGCCCTTTACTGCAACAATTTCTCCCCTATCATAGTATCCTTCCGCATCGAGAGTGCCGTCTTCACTCCAGAAGAGCCATTTTCCATAGCGATAGTTATTGTAAAAACCTCCCACAGAAGCTCGTTGGCCATTCCTATAGAAAATGCCAGTTTGCCCATGCGCAATACTATTGCCTTTATCAACTGGCTTCATGCAGGAATTCATTTTGCGTCCATCAACCAGGGACAAACCGCGTTCACCCTGCAACCCAGGTGGACACTTAGCAACACCAAAAAACGTAAAATCGGAAAGCAAGAAATAACCTTTATTCATCTTTTCGTTTTTGGCCCAGATTAAATGAACGCCATGGTCCTTTTTGAACTGAACAACGACTTCTTTTTCTCCACGGGAATTCGAGAATATGAATTGTCCACGAGGGAGGTTTCGAATAAACTCACCTTCCGCTGCTTTCTTGCCATTCGTATGCCACTGAATGAAGTGACCGTTCATGAAGCCATCATTCAAAACGCCCTCGATTCGTTTATTTCCGCCTCGATCGAATTCAGTTACATAAAAAGATCCCTCCTGCGCAAGGGGCTCAAACTCCGTACGAATTTTGTTCAGCCAGTACGTTTGCTTGCCGGTATACTCGTCGTTTTCGTATGTGAGTGCGGCCGCCGGCTCTCCGTTTGGTTCATAATATCGGTAAGCACCGTGCAATTTTCCCATTAGGTAATTTGCGCGTGTCTCTAACTTACCATTAGAATGCCAAGAAACGTACCGACCGTTGCGCTTGCCATCATGGTAGTACGTTTCACTTCTCTTCAAGCCGTTTTCATGCCAGCGCTCCCAGTAACCATCAAGTTTCCCAAGCTTATAGCTGCCCTTAACTAAAACAATAGAGCCTTTCTTCTCAACGTACGGTCCATTTTTTATCCTCGTACCGTCGACTTTGATCAGCACACAACCTTTCGCGCCATTTTCTTCGAAACTTACTGTTCCAAAGGGACAGCGCATATCGTGGTTGAAAAAGAGAGCTACGGTAGCCGTTGTTGCAGCCAGTATCAGAACTGCCCTAAGTTGAAATTTCATAATGTTCTCCCAGTTGTTGCCAAAGATGGTTTTGAAAAAATCGAATTTGCAATGGTGTTCGATGCCGTTTTGCCTTTAGGTGCTTCTTCCTCAAGTCCAAAAAGATAAGTACTGCTTTTTCTCTGAAGTTTCATCAAAGCCGTCCTCACGATGCTTCGCGTTCGGTTTTATAAATTTGTTAGTGTGCAATAGTGAGGCCGCTTGTGTGAAGCTCAGCAAATTCCCCAAAGGTGGTTACTTTTCGTACAGTCACAAGAAAACTAAGAATTACATCTGTAGAAAGACAGTGCTTTTGTTGGGTGTCAAAGTTGTGTACATGAGGAATACGTTCATTCAAACAGACGCATAATGCATCCCTCTCAGCACAAAAGTGCAGTGAAGGTGGATTCCCTGGCATCAACCCAATCTGGCGCCTGATCCGTGGGTCCCGATTGGCATTGACCAAGAATGCTATTTCTTTATTTCGGCATCTGCTCAAGTCTGACAGAAGAAGGGCTCGCAAGCTCGGCTTTTGTGAAGGGCGATTCTGGGGTGGAAACCTTTGCGGATTTGCCTTCTGTCTTGAGCTCTTCAGGCCAAAGCAGCGCCGTCACAGGGCAGCCAGCTTTCAAATCGAATTGGGTGGTAACGGTTGAGCGGGGAACAACAAATGTAGAGGTTTTAGTTTTGAGTTTGACGGTATCCTTATCGAAGGATTTTACAATTCCTTCGAGTTTGAATGACTTTGAAACGTAACCCAAACAGCTGCTTGATAATAAAATCAGAACAAAAAAACTCGTCTTGATTTTCATCTTGCCCCCTTCCAAATAAAAAAAGCTAGTTTCCAATGGCTGTGGAGCCAGCCTCCTCTTCCGAGTTTAATGAGCGCCCACGATGCTGCGAAGTTACGCCATCTCTACGGCGTGCATCCCCGACCGAGGAGTAAGCATCCTTAAGTCTTTTCAAGTTAAAAACTGTGAGATTCTTTTTCCGGCATTGCTCGGCAGTTACTTCCGTTGCAGTCATGCAGGCAACTGCATGCTGTCTTTGGGCTGGCTCCTCGTTCTCAAATTCACACACCGCTTCGCCCAATGCGAACTTTACGGGAACGGAGGTTGTGTCGGTCTCATTGCCCTTTACGTTGATGGATGCGTATCTAGGCATCTTGTTTTCTTTAATCCATCCCCCCCAGCAGCTTTTCGGTTTTGCTTCGTCGGAAGGTTTTATGTCTTTTCTCTTGAAGCGGCTAAGGATTATGGGGTTTTCATCCTCAAGACATTCCTTAGAGCCAGGACAATAGCCATTCTTATTGGGCGCGCACCAAGCTGCAGCTATTTCATAGAATCGCGTTCCATCAACCTCCACTAGTCTACGAAACTCGCCCCAGCAAATGGGAAACCGAATCTCGGGACTGCTGTCATCAGTCTGGGCCGTTAGAACAAGGCGTGCCGGATACTTATCGCTGATCCAACCTAAGTATTCGAGGGTTTTGCCATCTGAAAATCCCCGACTCGAAAGAACAAACAAAACAAACAAGAAGATAAAGTGCACAGACGTTCGGACACTCATAATCCACCTCCACAGTGCGCTCAAAGCTTCAGGCCTCATTTTCATGTCCAATGAATTTGCTAATAACCCTCGTACCACTGCCGCGGGGCGACAGCAAATTATTTTCATTTTACCAAGTTTCTTACCATGGCTAAAAGCTTAACATTACGAATACGGATTTTTTCTCAGATTCAGCTACTTTTCTGTAAAGATCCAATTAGTTATGCCAAAGTCGAACTTCCACTAGATGCACTCATCTAG
>JACQOU010000149.1 GCA_016207775.1 Deltaproteobacteria bacterium | reverse complement strand
TGTAGTAGAGGGCGACCTTCGTGCGGATGCAAACAGTGTTGCTTTACGCTTGCTGGATAAGGCCGCTCATTTGTGTCCGGGCAGCGAAACGAGCACAGAAGCTCTGTTTCTGCTTATGGACAGACTTCGCTTATCTTCAAGTGCCGCTGAGCTTTCAGCTATTTATGCTAAAGCAGTTGTCCGCGAGATAGGGAAAGACAATATCGGCATGACCTATGCCGCAGCCATTCATCTTGCTCGTGCTGGTTACGTCGATGAAGCCGAGGCGGCCTGGAATCAGATCTCTTCAGCAGTCGAAGGACAACGAGTGGGCGGCAAAAGGTTAAACAAAAAAGAAGCAAGATGCATTCTTGAAAAAGCGATGCTCCAAAACAATCTTGTGCATACAAAGATGAGAGCACTTTTTCTTGGACCAAACCATGAGATTTACGAAAGAGCCTTTCGAATGATTTCTCCGAGCGAAGTGGCGCGCATGCTCGGCGTAGAAAAAGAAGTGGAGAGGTTGGGAAAGGGCGCTCACTATGCATTGCTCTCACTGAACCATACAGAGCAATTGGTGGAAAATCGGCAATTGACCGATTCTGCGCTCAGTTTGTTGGAGAAATTTGAAACCAGGAAGGCATCGCACGTTACGCCTTTATTAGAAAGCCTCAGTGAGAACACGTTGCTAAAGGCGTGTTCTTTGATGGGTAAAGATTCTGCCATTGCGGAGCTGGGTACGCGGTTCAATAAAAGTGGTATCCACAATCGGGAACAGATCGCAAATGTTTTATGGTGGCTTTATCCCGAGAAAGCCATCGAGCATTTCATGGAGGCTCTCTCAGGAACAGACGCTGGGATAAAGGTTGTTGCCGTCAACACATTGAGCGATGCTCTAATGTCAGACAAGCCTCCCGACCCAACCGTAAATCCCATATCGAAGTTTTTTGAACTGCTCAACGATTCCAGTCCCTTGGTACAAGAAGCAGCATGCAAAGCTCTGCTTGGTTTGCGTTGGCAGATTGAATCTTCAGCAGAGGTCGAAATGAAAATGGTTAGAGGGTTTAGCAGTACTGATCCGAAGGCTCGACGAGCTGCCATAATCCTATTAGGTTGTGTGGGAGAAGACGATAGTAGCTACCATTTTTCGCAAGTAGTAAGGGCGCTGAGTGATGGTGATATCCAAGTCCGTATAGCAGCTTCTAAAGTCATGGGCTCTGAAGTCCCAGAGGGTGCAAACGACGAACTGCTCTCGGCTGTGCCACAGATTCTAATAAACCTGACAAATCCGAATGCCCAGTTGAGACAGCAATCGGCGCGTGCGCTCATACGCCTTGAGCAGGTTGAGGTTGATTGGGATTCTGGTGCAGTTGTCCAAGCTTTGAGTAAGGTGCTCGTGGACAAAGAGGAAGGAGTGAGGAAATGGGCGGCCCTGGCGTTGGGAAAACTGAAAGGCAGGCAGGGGTTTAGAAATGTATCGTTGGAAGAAGATAAGCTGCTAGCGATGTTGTTTTTATTGCTGAAGGATAATGATCAGGAGGTAAGAAAACTGGCAGCAGTTGCCTTATCGTATTTTGACGATGCTGAGGTTACAACGCATCTCATTGAAGCCGTCGATGATTCAGAGCCGAGCGTACAGCAGGCCGCCATAGGGGTTTTGGCAAAGAAACAGGAAAAAGCCCTATCGTCCGTTCCCAAACTGTTAAGCTGGGTGGGTGTTTCCAGGTTAAGAAAGACAGTCAGTAAAGCCGTGCTTTCTATCGGTGAACAATCCATCCCCACCATTGTGGAATTCATTCAAGATAAAGAGCGCGATACATTCGCTAAAATACATGCAATCGCAATTCTCAAATCATTTGGGAAAAAAGCCCAGTATGCCACCCCAGTTTTGCTTCAACTGATCAAAGAACCCGATGTTGAATTAAGAAAACACACGGTCAGGGCGCTTGGAAAAATCGGCTCGCCAGCAGCTATTCCGGCATTACAGGCCGCGCTCAAGGATAGTGATTCGGCTGTTCGCGAGGCTGCTGGTGAGGCCATCATTGAAATGGGCCTTGAAAATCCGCAATCCAAAAGGTGATGAAAAAGAAATTTTATTTCACTGCCATTGGTGTCTATTTCGACGCTGATAATTGTTTCTGAAATCGGTAAAGCAATAGAAGCTGTAGAAGAATTGTTTATGATAGGTGCAGCGCTGTGTCCACGGTTTTTTTGCGGCCTGCCATTTTCCGTCCGTGGGGTCTGTTGGGCTGGCGCCATAGTTGTCATTCGTACCGCTACCGTCGGGAGCAGACTTACCCAATGGTTGACACGCCGCACCCAATTGTTTAGGGTCCTGCCATAAAAGGGGGTTTCTTATGAAACTTAATTTAATTCTGTCGCCTTTCATTACATATGCACAAGGCTGGGGATTTGTTGAGAATGACGCCGAAGAAAGGGAAGCGTTCGCCAGGCAGATCAGGATGGTACCCACATCTATGAGCGATAAGAAATCTCTACTCCAACATTATCACCCGCTTTTCGAGAAAACGATCCGGCGCGTAGATCGGTTCTACGGAAAATAAACCCCACCATCATTCAAGCCTTTCGAATTGCAGTCCTATCAGCTAACGACAATTCGTGATAAAGCCAATCGTATCCAACTGCTGCTGCTTGGATTCTCTCGGAATTTTCAAGATAAACAAAATCCCCCGGCGGGTTCCACGTTGTCTGCTGCGCCATGATACGCAAGTAAGCTGCAACACGCTCACGTTTTCGAACATCGCCATCAAGAGCGTAGAGACCGGCAAGTATACTGATATTTGCAAAGGTGAGCCTTCCTCCGGGGAAATTGTCTAGAGTAGGCTCAGGCTCGGATAAAATTTGCTCAGCGCGAGCTTGCAGCCCGTTGTACCAGAGTTTGACATGAGGATCTGTTTGCACGAGACCACGAAGCGCCGGAACCTGCTCGCGCGTAAAGTAGAGCCGAGGATGATCAGGACTCAACGTCGATAACAAGCCCGTTCCATGAGGAACGGGAGCACCGCCGTGAAAGTTAGGCGCGCACCTCGGTCTGCTTTGAGCTGATGAGTTGGGCTGTATGGCAAAGAAAGTAATGCAAATGCATTGCAGCACAAAAAAAAATTGTTTTCTTTCGAACACCGGTGTGCCACCTAATACATCGGCCGACTTTGAGATAACGGATATCTTACTCATACTTTGCAGTTTACTAAAAAGACATGGGGGCCGCAATGAGCCAGGCCGGAATGTACCGACATTACGTCCCCAACGGGATTCGAACCCGTGTCTTTGCCGTGAAAGGGCAATGTCCTAGGCCTCTAGACTATGGGGACGCACGAGCAGGTGATTTTGTACTGAACCTGAGCAAGTTTGCAACTTTTTTCGCAAAATCCCCACAATTTTTTCCGTATGTATGTACCGGTGTTTGAAAGATAAACCGCTTTCCCAATTGCTTTGACCCGGTGTTTAATGTATTTCATTGAAGAGGTTGGCAAACTCATGGGTTGGAGAGCAATTTCTGGAATACTGGTTGTCTGTTTTGTTTGCGGCGAATGTTTTGCCGTGCAATGTGGTTCCGCCGTTGTGAGAGCTTCCGCCCGTTTTGACCGTTTATGGTCGAAAGATTTCTCCACCTATCCTACTCTAGAGCAGACGTTCAGTGATCGTAAGCTTAGGGAGCAAGTGCGTGAAGGATTGCTTGCAAGCGAACTGCGACCAGAGGTCGAGACATTTCTAAAGCAAGGCGGGGATCCTTTCCTGCTGGGAAGTCTTCACAGCAGTCTTGCCCGAGCGTATGAGAAAATCGTTGAGCAGAGCCAGCTACCAGATAAGAAGAAAAGAGTGCTGGGAAAAGCGTTGAAGCGAGCCGTGGCTTTTCTATCAAAGAACCAACCAAGCGGACTTGAAGTGGAGGATGGTGGAGCAGGGGGGGATGGTGGAGCAGGGGAGGATGGCGGAGCGAGAGACGATGGTTTTTCTGAAGGTTTCAATTCCATTTTTTTTTACCAGTACTTAAATGGGCAACGGTTACGACAGTGCATTACCCAAACCTCCGTCCTTTTTATTGTAAGCAATATTTTTAATACTGCCGGGGCTCTTGAAGCAAAATGGAGCGAGTACGCGGGTGAGGATGTCGCCTACTTGCTAGGGACGGTGAGTGAAAGTACCTGGCAGCAGGCGTTCAGTGATCCTGATTTTCGCCATAACGTTACCTGGAATGCCATTTTGATGATAAGTTTGGGAGCCTCATCTTGCTTGAAGAGTACGCAGTTGGGGAAAAATGCAGTGGGACTGGTAGCTCTTGCCACATCGGCTGCCGGACAGTATTTGAGTACAGGGAAAATTTCAGTACGGCAGCTTGCAGTCGATACTGTGTTCGTGCGGTATGTATCCGTGAATAAATCCTATTTCGCATTTTTCATCAAGAATGTGTATATCCGGCCGAAGTTGCCGGTACCGTACCTTTTCGAAGCTTCCCTTTATGCCGTTAGCGAAAGCTTTGGTGCTTGGGCCTACCCCCGGGCTACGACAGCGTCCAAGTCGATTTGGAAGGATTAGCCCCTGACAGGAAACGACAGGGCATGGTAATCAATCCAGATGCTCTTCAGGTTTTCAAGGAACATTTTTATTTTGCTCGGTCTTGGGGGGCTTTCTTTGTATGTTTATACGGGCGCCACTAACATTGGCTTTATTGCCGTCGATGATTATTGGGATGTTGTTTCGCGCATCACCCCCGCCCAATACAGAACGCCTGAGAGTATTATCGAGAAAAGTGGTTTTCGTTCTCCTGTTCCACAGCTCATTCTATTCCAGATATCGCGGCTAGCTTTTTACCTTGGCGTCACCGAGCCAGCAGCGCAGCTGAAGTGGATCTTGGTATTTGTAGCTATATTTTCATTTGTTTTTCATAGTATTTTCTCGATTAAGCACTTTCGCCTGACTGCAGATAG
>JACQOU010000148.1 GCA_016207775.1 Deltaproteobacteria bacterium | reverse complement strand
TCGATAGAGACATTGGAAGCTACGTCAAAGAGGCCAAGGATACTGTTGCCAAACAAATCAAGTTGCCCGCTGGAACCGTGCTTGTATGGAGTGGCCAATACGAAAATATGATTCGCGTCGGTGAAAAGCTGAGGCTTATTGTTCCCATCACGCTATTTATTATTTGTCTTCTTCTTTACTCTAACACCAAATCATGGACGAAGACGGGCATCATACTTCTTGCTGTGCCATTTTCCGCGGTGGGGGCCATTTGGCTGCTCTATCTTTTGGGATACAACACCAGCATTGCCGTATGGGTTGGGCTTATTGCCCTGTTAGGTGTAGATGCCGAAACCGGCATATTCATGCTCCTGTATCTCGATCTTGCTTACGAATCGGCTAAAAAAGCCGGCCGAATGGTTTCATTCGATGATCTTCGTGAAGCCATATACCATGGCGCGGTTAAGCGGGTACGACCCAAAATAATGACGGTGGCGTGCCTTTTGTTTGCGCTTTTACCCATCATGTGGTCGAGCACGGCGAATGCGGGTGCGGATGTAATGAAGCGAATCGCAGCTCCCATGTTAGGCGGAATTATTACCTCCTTTGCAATGGAGCTACTGGTTTACCCCGCTATTTTTGCAATATGGAGGGGCAGAACTCTTAAAGTTGTGCCTCAAAAGGTTCATGACAGATAGAAAGCTTAAGCTATTTGCAAGATTCGCGTTCTCCTTTAACCTATTTCTCAGGCTCCAAAGTAATGTCATGAAAAGAGCCTACAAACAGGGCTGCGGGAAGGTCCAAAATTTTCATTTGGTATCCTTTTGCTTCGATGGTAACGCGCTGTAAACCGGCTGCTGTTACCCTATGGACAATTCCGGAATATTTGAGTGACCTTCGCAAGGAGTCGACTTTCACATTAACTGGAAGCAGGTTTCCGTGTGTGTCCGTTACCCTCAGGTGAACACCCATTAATCCGTCCTCCAAGTACTGCAGCAAAGAATCTTTATTATCTTGCCAGAAGGTCGGTAGCGTACTCGCTTGTGGCCATTTTACGTTAGAAACTTCGGCGGTGGCGTGAATGGATTGCTCATAGTGAGAGGCCCAATCTTGCATTCCCCCCAAGATTTGGTACCACTCGAACCCATAAGTTACGCCATGAACAAAATTGGCGTAATGCACATTGTACATGGGCTTGTTCCGATCTGCGTAGTTTCTTGCCATCCATCTCATGACCGGATCATCGCCAAAAAGTTGTTCCGCTGTTTGATTCGGGTGACTGTCCCAGGGAATATTCATGCATAGACTGCCTCCATGGAAATTGAGCGCCACCAGAAAGTGGATTTTGCGATGTAAGTCCATGATGGCCTGAATTTCCGGTTCGTAGCTTTCGGATTCATTGCGGCTGGAAAGAAACGGAAAGCTGCGATTGAGATCCGCTCCGTGAGAGTTAAACCTTTGCTTTTGCGCTGTCCCGTCTGGATTCATGGAAGGCATAACAAAAATATCCCCATAATCTACAAGCCGGGTAATCCTGTCATCAGTCCCGTAGCTCGATAACAACTCTCGCGCCAAGTAAACCATCAACTCCTTGCCTACAACCTCATCTCCATGCATTGAAGAAATATAAAGCAATTTCGGTTTGGCGATAGATTTTGACTGAGACGAGATTCGGAGATACCACAGTTGCCTGCCCTCGACGGATTTGCCCGCTGTATTGAGGGTAGCTAGGTTCGGATAAGCCTCGGCAAGATTCCGAAGTTCCTCGGTTAATGTTTCATAAGTATGGTAGGCCTCGTATGAAGCTGAACTTGAAATAGCTAAATTTCTTACTTGAAGCGTTTTAGGATCATAATCGTTTTGCGCCCAATCCAAAGCGTCTAATTCGATTGTATAAGGTTGAACAGCTTGTGGGAGCGCCCTCACCTTCTCGATTGAAATGTAACCAAACGCATAAGTGTCGTCCCACTTGTGATCCCGAATAAACCCTGTTGATTGAACAAACTGCTTAGTCAGCAGCGCAATGGGGATTCGAAAATAGGAGTAATTAGTTGAAGAAAAGCTCCTTGCACAACAGATAAATAACAAAAACACTAGAACACACGTTCTAAGCTGCTTCATAGAGCCTCCGTTTTTTGGGAAAGTCTTATTAGCTTATTTTACCCGTCTCGCAAAAAACAAATGGAAGGGGTGTCGATTTACCGTTAGCGGTTGATCACATCCATTTATACCGCATGCTAGCAGTTGATGCTTTTTAATATCGAAAGCTAGGAAAGATTCTCGGTTGGTTGAAGAAAAGGAACCGCCTACTCATCATGAGGTAATAGAGCTGGTTCTGATACATACGACTAAATTGAGCCATCGGATTAAATTGCTGTGGACTGGTCAACAGCGGATTGGATAAGCCATCTTGAAGCTGGGACGTGAGATAAAGCAAAGAAGCTAAATCTAGTCCCGTCTTCGATGTTGTAGCAGGCGTTAATTGGCAGCTGTAGCAAGTGTTAGGTTGCGTATTTTCGAAAAGAGAAAATCGAGTAGGGGTTTGCACGGGCTCGCTTGAAGAATTCCAAGGATACGGCGCTACGATGCCTGAGCGTGGAAGTGGTTGGTTACCCGCATGCTGTTCGTGTCCAGGGTTGGCTGCTGATCCGTGACCTGCATGGCCACCACCATGTCCGGCATGGCTGTCAGGGTTGTCATGACCGCCATGACTGTCATCTCCATGTCCTCCGTGGTCGCCTCCGCCATGCTGCCCACCATGACCAGCGTGATCTGTGCCACCATGGTGTCCCCCATGACCGGCGTGATCCGCGCCGCCATGACTTTCATGGCCGCTGTGTGCAGCACTATCATGTTTTGCATGCCCTTCATGACCGCTGTGGACATTGTGATTCCCATGGCGATCCAGGCCATGGCATTCGTCCTCTCTATCGTGGGATCCAAAGATTTGATATGGGTTTCGACAGTGATTATAAAAGTCGTTCGCATGATGTCCCGAGTGTTCATCGTCACCGCCAGGCCCATGCTCGTGAGTTGGGTCCTGACCATGATTCTCGGAGTGCTCGCTTCCGTGTCCTGGATCGGTATGAGTATCATGACCAGTATCACCGCCGTGGTTACTGGGGCCACTATTACCCTCAGGGTTTGTGTGATTGTGTTCATCGTGGTTTCCAATGGGCTTAGTTTGTGGCAATGGCGAGGAGGGTACGCTGGGATGCGAGTGTTCAGAAGGGCCTGGTTGCTCGCTTCCCCCCGATAAACTTGAAGCCTTTTTGTCGGCACCGTGGTTATGAGCCTCGTTGGTACCATCTGTATGATTATGTACGTGCTCATGGGTGGGCTCTTTGGAGACTACCATTGCGTAGCTAGAAACTTGGGCACCACTTTTTGCTGAGAGGGTTTGTTCAAAACTCTTAAAACCTTTGAACTGCGGGTCTTTCGCTACAATACAAGCAGCAAGTGACACGCTTTTTATCCCTTTATGGTGAATGGCAGAGGCAACAGCATCGATCGAATCAATTCCTTCAGTGTTTTGTGGAACCCCTATAATGAGTGTCTGTGTTTTTTCAGGCACCGACTCAATACACTTTTTCAAATCGGAAAGCTGTGACATTTTTTGTATCCAGCTGTTCGAATTCTTGACAGACGCTTCAAAGTCGCGAGTTGCATCAACTTGGCAGTCCGTACTCAGGCAGATTGCCCGGTTGGGGCCAAGCAACTGAGGGTTCACTTCTCCATTTACAGGTTTGGGAGAAGGTCCTTCTGCCACTGGTCTGGCCGGTGAGGTAGGGGGAACGGCAGGATCGGTCTGCGGCACTGGATTTTCTGTATCACAGTGCTGGCAGTGTCTTGAAGACTCGTTGGCCACAGAACCAGAACACAGGCACAATGACAGCCATAATCCTTGAATAACTACACGGAAATCGCTTTCGCTTCCTCTTATCATCACATCCGCCTTGGTAACTTGAACATCAACTAGTTCTATATTCCATTACACGTGGAATACAGTCGGAAGCAGAATAAAATATCGACTACTCAGTAATACATTATGCAAACCGTACGCCAAAGTAATCCTGTCCTATGCCCTTTGCACATGTTCGAAATAAATTTAAACTGTCACAGAGCCTGTAGTGGGAGCGTATTAGCTTACGGAATAAGCAAGGAAGCAGAAGCCCGAATCCGGGCACTTGTCGAGTTCCCCGGATTCGGGCTTGTCATTTAGGACTAAATTTTTTCTTTCTTCTTTCTATGAGCCAGCTCGCGTTCAAAGTTATCCAAGGATGTTCTCGGCTGCTTGCGCCGGGTCTCGATCATTTTCCAAAAGTTCGGATTTGTCATCATAACCACTTCTTCCATATCATAGCCCTCGATGCCAATGACGACACACTGAGGTTTACCATGATTCGTAAGCACAACGCCCTCCCGCTGTGACTTCTCCAGGTACTCGCTCAAATGGGCTTTTGCATCGCGAATACTAACAAACTTCATAAAATTTCCTCCGTGGTTTTGCCAGATGGCTTCTTTCGAACCGCATTAATTACGACCTCTCTGCCATCGTCGTTCACATCATAAAACACGCGAAAGGGAACGACCGTAAGCTGCCAAAATTGTAGTCTCATTTGTGGTCACAATCAAGCAGAACTGTAGCCCTTGATGGGCTCACATGAGCGTTAACTTCTGCTTATTTCATCGGCACTTGGTCGGTGATCTTTGGCCTGTCAACCTTCTGTACACTCAATGTCTTCGCTTGGCCTGTTTGAAACAGCATTGTCATTAATTATCGATTACTTAAAAGACCCCAATTTGAATTTTTCTGGCACTTGACTTGCAGTTCACAATGACAATGAGCTGTGTACAACATTTGATCTATCTTCTGATCATCATCGCCTTGTATCCTTGTCTATCCGTCGGCGAACCCTTTGAGCTTTTAGAGCCAGCAAAGAACTGGGGAACGCCTATCATCAAAGCAAAAAGAAAATTTTCAACCTCTCGTCAGCCCCAACATGTACGCGGTGAAGGGATAACAGGGCACAAGCATGGAAATATGGGGCAAGTGCAGGCGATGGAGCACGAGCATGTCAATAAAGGAAAGTACGGATTTGGAGTCCTCCTTTTTCAAAATGTTTCTTTGTCTGGTCAGGATTCAGCTGTGCCGGCAAACATGCAACCCATGTCTGGGATGAATAGTTCCATGGCCCCAGTCAGTGAACCGGCAGAGGATCCAGATGTTCATGGAATGCCGGAAAGTTCGACGATTATCAATGCCAGAGGCGGCTACGAACTGTCCGAAATATCAAGTGTATATCTAAACCTCGGTGGAAATATCCAAAAGGGAATGTTGGATCCCGCTTTGGGCCTTGCTGTGCGTTTTCCCATGGACGCCACAGCCATGTGGATGCTCTCCGTGCAGGCCACGCTTCCTCTTTCAAAGTACAGTCGGGAGAATTCTCGGCTCACAACCGTTTCTGCAACGACGGGCCCGATGGTTGATTCCAGGAAGTTTATCGTTGGCATCGTAGGAACCCTGGCTTACAGCATTTTCCAACGACAAGAGCATGAGACTTCGCAGATCAACCCGACGACTCCATCCACAACTCCCAGCCCTCCCTCTCATCAACATTTGACGGGGTCTGGTGCCGCGGCCCGTGCAAGCTCTCATGATTCAATGCCTGGCATGCATGCGCCAGACGAGCTTCACGCCTCAGCAAACCTCTCGGCTGGGTACCACCTTAGCCGGAGCGTGACCGCGCTCACAGGTGCCAGCATTGGGTTGGGTCGTTCAATTGATGGAAGCACGAGTTATATGACAGGCCTAAACGTTGCACGGATAGGGTATGGCACGGGAAGTCTTTCATTGTCCGCTGGTTTCTCACTGGTGTCAGATCACATGCGAAGCGAAGGGGCATTAACCGTTCCCACTCTTCCTTTCGTGGGTCTTGGGGTTGGGTTTGCTTTGGGTAACGGACGCACACTGGGTGATATGGCAGTAGGAGGGGGCCATCATTGAGTTGATTGTTATATCAGCGACGAGGGCAACAGTTCTGGAAGAAGCTTCTTAATGTTATGAATCGTCTCAAGCACTTTTTCTTTTGAAAATTTCTTATCCATCGCATCTTCAATATTAGAAGCGGGAACTGTTCGATTGAAGCGGGCGATACTGGCGACCATTTCATCTACTTCAAAAATTTTTTTGCGGTCATGCACATACAGGTAATATTGTCCTGCTCTTTCCAGGCACTGGAAATGGGGGTTGGAAACCACCACTTGAGTTGCTGAGAGACTATTGAAAAAAGCATCTTGTGCCATATCTTTAATAAGCCATGTTTCTTCTGGCTGCTCGGAAATGGGCTTTTTATCATCGATAAAAATGGGCCTATTCCCCTTTTTGATGAAGTTAAAAATAGCTTCTTTACGCTCAAGAAAATAACCCCACATTTTCCTGGTATAAGTGCACTCCGCTTCCCGAGTGTCTATCTCATCGACGTAGTAGGCGGTGCAGGAAAATTCACATATTTTTCTGGCATCACACGCTTCACATTTCGCCCAACCTTCGTCTTTACTGTGAAAGAGACTGCGTTTCTGCTTTGCTTGTTTCCTTTGATCTTCGCCAAAGGGGCTATTTACATTTCCCATCGCCCAAGCGGGCTTCTCAGCAATCCGATCACAGCAGAAAAAGTGACCATCAGGGTTCACGGAATATAATGCGCGTCCGGCTTGGCAGTATAAGCTTTCGCAGCCGTGATACTGCAAAGATGAAGGCGCACCACTTGTTCGAGCAAACCTCCTCATTGCGTTATACAAACTCGCATCGACAACGGATTGGCCGTCGGTTTCAAGCATGTAATCAAGAATTGTCTTTTTGGCCTGAAAAATTTTTTCCGCATTTGCGGCAACCAATTCTTTGGCGCGGCCATCGGGTGCAATCACGTTAAAGCGAACGCTCCAAATTTTTTCATCATGAAAGAATTGAAGCACTTCCCGAATTGTATCCCAGTTGGATGGTTGAATGAGGCAGATGGCTCCGGCCTCAGTGCCGTTAGCCCGCATTCGTCTGTAGTTTTCGATAATGAGTCGGCTCCCCCCTCTCATTGTGTCATTGATTTCTGGAGGGCCGTCGATACTGAAAGAAATTGAAATCCCCAGTTCGCACAAAACTTTTTCGCGCTCCGCTGTTAGCTTGGTTAAATTGGTTTGAATACAAAATTTTACGTTTCGATTTGGTTTCTCAAGGGCTTGTTTTGCCCAACTCACGACCTCTCGGAAAAAATCATCGGAACATAACAGTGGCTCTCCGCCATGAAATTGCACATAAACGGTGGGGGCAATTGAGGGCGCCAGAATAAGCTTTACTGCATTGCGAAGAGTCTCCATCGGCATCAATACCGGCTCCCCATTCAATGCATCCTGATGGCAGTACCGGCAGCGCAAATTGCAGTAGTCCGTGAGTTTCAGCACCAGGAAATTGGCCTTTGCAAAAAACAATCGCGCGCAATCGCTCGAAGTGTCATGCGCAGGTATTGGGACCTTCAATTCCATTACAGCAAATTCCCCTGTTAATGTAGCACGGGAGCTTTTCGCAAAGCTCCCGTGCAAAAACTTGGAGAAACTAGCAGTTTCTCCAGCAGTTCATCCAACAATTATCCCAGTTGTTACGCCAGGTGTTGGACCAGAAGTTATTCCAGTGGTAACCCTCTGTCATCACGGAAGGTGCGCTATCAAGCACGATTTCTTTTATCATTTAGTATCCCCTCTTTTTGATTGTCCCGCCTCCCCCAGACCGACACGGAACTGAACGTGACGGGACGTATTATCTTGGCACTACTTTTGTCTGAATAACTTTCTGGCTTTGAGGCCTTTTTCAGAAATTTCGGTGCCAAAATGTACATTTTTATTCAACTCACAGGCAGTAATTGCGAAGAGTATGCCAAACATTTCAGTAGGCTCGTTTCAAACGATCGGAGAGCAATTCGTACATTTTCATATAAGGTTACACGGAATTGTGGTTTTATGAGAATAATAATTGCTCTGCGGTGGTGTCAGCCTGCTACCAATTAAAGAAAACAAATGTCCCCAGCATTCCTAGTACACCAACCAAACCCAGGGGGATGCGCTCGCCCCAAGAAAAAGATTGATAGTCTAGGGGGGTATTCTATAATTTTAAAATGAAGATCATGAAAACAAGAAAACAACAGTTGATGGTAGGTTTGTTCAGTTTTTTCCTGGCGATAAACTGTGTCCATGCCGGCTTGCCGGAGCCCTCACGGTGTGTGATTTGTGGGATGGAGATCAAAAAGGACGCCAAAATAATTTTTGAATCCGTTCGGGATGGTAAGCCTATTCATTTTTGTTCCTTCTCGTGCGTGCACAGTTTTCATTCGAAATATAGGGATGCCCCCGTATTCGTTTACGATTTTAATTCCGGGAAGAAGGTTAACGCTCAAAGCGCTTTCTTTATCGTAAAGAGCAAAAACATTCTTAAAGAGCTTGAATTTGGAATGCCACCCGCGGTAGTTGCTTTCCTGGATGAAGCATCGGCACGCAAAGTGCAAGTTCGATTGAAAGATGGGGAGGTAGTAAGGGGTTATGAGACACTTGAAAAAATGTTTCAGTAGTCTTGCAGCGATTTTATTCATTGGACAGATCATTTCTGGCTGCCAGCTTAAAAAAAGAGATGTCGAGACTGGAAAAGAGCCTATTGTTCTTCCGCCGGGACCCAGTTCTACGGTAACCAGAGCATCCAAAAATCATAAATTTATCGTTCGTTCCTCCACTGAAGGCCTAAGCGTAAGATCGGACAATAAGATCGCCTATTCTATTGTGACTGGGGATCTATTGGTGCCAAGTGGAGAACTGAGCGTGGAGGCTAGCTACAGAATACCGGACCTGCCATCGGCGGGAGAATTTAAGGCAACCGCTGTGTCTGATGGCCCGGGAAAATACTCTATCGGCTATAACATCCCGGCTGCTGGCCTTTGGGAAATCAAGTTGGTCTTTGTGGAAAAGGGCAGTGTCGTGGATGAAATGTTGTACACCTACCCGATAAGCGAGCTGCCCAAAGAAGTTAAACCCACAAAAAATGGTAAATACTTTGTGAGGGCTTCAGTAGACACACTAAAATCAGGCGAGGAAAACAAGATCACTTACACCGTTGTTGGCGATAATCTTGAAATGCCGGCTGCTGGGTTAAGCGTCGAAGCCATTTACTGGATGCCAGATATGCCTGAGATGGGCAAATTTAATGCAAGCGGAACATCGAGTGCTCCAGGGAAATTTGCTCTCACCTACGAAATTTCGATGCCCGGGCTTTGGGAGATTACGTTAAAGTTTTATGAAAATGGCTCACAAGTCGATGAAGTCGTTTACTCTTACAATGTGGAAACATAACCCATGCGCACATTAGAGCGCACATTAGTTTTTCTAGTCATTGTTTCCCTGCTAACACCCCAGCGGGTCTTAGGTTCAGCATGCTGCGCGGGACAAGGGCCCAAAAGTTTTATCTCATTGCAGGAGCTTCAAAGTTACGAAATCGGACTATCACTTTCCATGAACAGAGTGTTTGGTCGCTACAATCTTTATGGCGAGCCCGAGGAGATGATGCACAACCAAATGTTTACTCTGTCGCTTGGCGCAGGTGCCAGACTATCGCCATCACTGGAAGTTTCGGCAATTGTACCGTTTACTTATCACGAGATGGTTTTTGGTACTGCGACTGCAAACAGTGTCAACATCGGCGATATTGCCCTGGGTGGAAAATTTGTCGTGCTGCGAAGTTTATTCCGGGATGACTGGTACCCAACCATTGGAATCGTTGGAGGGATAAAAACACCAACCGGTACCATCGAAAGATTTGATGCGGGCAAGCTCGTGCCAGGAACCGGTAATGGTTTATGGGAGCCCTATTTGGGAATCGCTCTAAAGAAAGAGGTTGGCATAGCGACGCTCACATTGGATGCTGCTTATACGATTCGAATCAAGCGCGCCGCGGATATCTCGGGCGAGGCGGATAAGATTGAACTTACCGAAGGGGCCACCTTTCCGCTATCGAGGCGTTTGAGTTTAGGTGCCGCAAGCACCCAGCGTTGGGTGAGGGCTAGCTCAACGCCAGACTCTACGGGACATTCAGTGTCCGCAGCGGCCTTCGGAACATATTTTTTTACACAGGTTTGGTCGGTAACTGGAACATTTGATTCAAACATCCCGCTTCATGGCTGGGGTGCCAATCAACAGCTCGCCCAGAACATTTCTTTTACGACGAAGTACGGGTTCTTCTAAAAGAGGCTTTCTTTGTTTTATCTGAAAAATAAATTGACTGGTAGTCTAGGGGGGGTATTCTATGAAAGTGGGGTTGGTTACATGGGAATTGTCGTAATAATAAAATCGGAAATCACATCAAAAAAGACATTGCCTGTTTGCCACCGATTTTGCCAACCTTAGAGCGGAGGAATAATGAATAGAGCCCTTCTTGGTCTGGGTCTTGGGTTAGCAGCCGTGATTGGCGGAATTTATCTTTACAAGAAATACGGTGGGAAACAAAACAAGCTGCTTACAAGTGTGGCAGCGGTGGTCTTGGGAGATAAAGTCGGTGAAATTGCGGGATTTCATCTTGCAGGCCCAGCGGGTGCGGTTGCAGGTGCCATTGCGGGAGCCGTGGGCGGTGCAGTTTTATCGGATAAATTTGTTGCGCAAGACAAGTAACTATGGATCCCTTCTAACAGGCATCTAATTGGGGGAATCTTGACTGTGATATCGGGAAAAAGTGGGGAATCAGGAAGACAAAGCGTTCTTGCACTAAGACTTCTTGGTGAACTATTTCGTTCTATTGGATGGCACTACTCATTCTTCGTCGGAGGGGTCATTGCTTTTGGCCTTTCTGCTCTTTTACCCGCGCAGCTTTTTAGGTATTTCACAGTCGCTGTACCAAGCTTAAGTCACGTGAGTGTTTCTCCCTTCTTATTGCGCTTTCTAGCTTTGGGCCTAAGTATCGGGGCCATTCTTTTTCTTTCTTCACTTGGCAGCACGTTGTACCAAGAATGGTTTCGCTTGAGACTGGAGTCGCGCCTCAGAAGGCGAGTTCTGAAAAAGCTCCATGTACTTCCCATGGCTGCACTCGATGGAACCCAACGTGGCGATTGGCTCATGAGAATGAGCGGAGATCTGGGTCGGGTTGAGATGTTTTTGGGCGATACCATCCCTGGGCAAATTCGAAATATCGCCATTCTTTCTGGTTCCACCATTTTGTTTCTGACCTGTAGCGGAACTTTTGCTTTTATTCCGATAGTCGCAGCCTGTTTTCTGGGAGCGATCAATTTTTTTGTTCAAAAGAAGCTTTCGCCTGTTCTTATGGAGCTGAGATCTCTCCACGGCGGTGTATTTCAGATGCTCATTGAAAGTCTTGAGGGGCTACGCACGATTCGCACTCATAGGGCTGAAAGCTATATCGAGCGGCGATTCGAGCGAAAGCTTGGTGAGATTACTACTAAGAGCATGAAGGTTGTCAGATCACTGGGTTCCTTGATGGGAGGAACGGAACTGGGCAGCCAGCTGATGATTGTTGGCTGTCTGACTGCCGCCGCTTACGCATTGTCAAACGGTCAATTAACCGTCGAGCAGATTCTAATCTATCCGTTTTTTCTGGGGCTTTTCTATCATTCGGCACAAAGTTTAGCGGCAAGTACGTATGACTGGAATCGGTTTTTTGTCGAAGGGGCAAGATTGGGGGAGCTTCTTTATAAAGAAAACTCGGTTATAAATGACGGCAACTCCCACTCGCCTGAACAAATGATAGCCTTGAGTTCAAAAGGTCTTGAAATTGGCTACAAAGGCAAGCGGCTAGTTCCTCCTTTTGATTTCGAGGTAACTCGGGGTGAGCTTGCCGTTGTGATGGGTCCGTCGGGATGCGGTAAATCCACACTTTTGGAAGTGCTTGCTGGCCTCAGGCCAGCTGTGGGCGGCCATTCGGAAATGTGTGGTGGGGATGGATGTATCCATTGGAATTGTGTTTGCCGTAGCTATTTTCCCGTTGGTACTTGTGCCTATGTCGAGCAATCGCCCTATATTTTTGAGGGTAGCCTGCGTGAAAATCTCATCTTTGGGGAAAATCGGTTTGGCGATGGTCACCTTTGGGATGCATTGGAACGAGTGGGGCTTGATAAATTTGCACATGTTAACGGCGGGCTGGATTATTTCTTGGAAGATCGCGGCAGAAACCTAAGCCAGGGAGAGCGTTACCGGATTGCTTTGGGGAGAGCCTTGTTGCTCAGTCGTTCATTTCTGCTGGTTGACGAGCCTTTTGCCGCTTTGGACGAAATTTCCGCTGATATTGTCGTCCATGCACTGAACGAGGAAAAAAAGCGGGCCGGCGTGGTAGTTGTAAGTCACTTGATACCGCCGCTCTTATCGGCGGATCAAAAATTCGTTTTCACCAAAGCAGGTGTCATCCGGCAATCCATCTTAAATGAAAGAACAAGCTTTCCGAAGGCCTTTTCCGAAGTGGAAATGAGCCTAACTTAAATAAAAACCTAGGGAGGGGGAACATATGATCAGAGAGATCGTTATTACAAAAGAAGAGCCATGGAGTACAAACTGGTACAATTACTGGCGCAACTATTGGAGTAATTGCTGGAGAAACTGCAACTCTTAGTGTTGCCATGATCTGCTAGAGATTTGGGGGCTGACTAGCGAGTTGGCCCCAGTTTTTTGTGTCTACACGCATTATCAAGAAAGAAAAGTGTTGACCGATACGGTAGAGGTAGTACCCTACCAATAATGAGAGAGGGGTGGTGTATTTGGATTCTGCCAAACCAAACGGAAGTCTTATAGACAAGGCGTCAGAGCGCCTTATTAAGATCGTCGACCACATGAAAGCGGCCGAAGGGGTGTTACGTGACAGGGTTGAGAAAAAGAGAAAGGGCCTTCTCGAAAAAGGCATTTCGGAAGCTGACGTCTCAAAGCAGTTAGTGAGAGGTTATGTTCATGCAGCATTGATTCGATCCACGGGAGCTGGAGTGGTCACTGCCCTGCCTTGGAATTTGCCCATAGTCGGCGCTATCCCAACTTTCTTACTGGCGGTCGGCGCGCATTCGCTTTATGTGTTCAAGAATGAATTGGAGCTTTGTTATCTTGTCGCCTTTTCCAGTGGCTCAACGCTTAACGGGGAGGCCTTGAAACACAGGGCATTCTGGTTAGTGGGCCTTTCTGATTACCAAGAAGTTAAAAAACGAGCGAAAAAGCTCGGCGTTCGGATCGCATTGAAGAAGCTTGTTGAAAAACTTGCTGTCAGTTCAGCGTCACGAGGCCTTGGACATTTTTTTATCTGCGGGTTTGCAGAATCGATGGGAATTACTTTGGACAAACGGATTGGCTTTTTTGTGGGTGCCCCGATTGGCGGTTTCTACGGATACCGTTCAACGCTGGGTGTGGCCGAACGGGCTACCGAATATTTTCAAAGTAAATAATTGTTTAATAAACACTGGAGGATGAAATGAACATGTCAAAAGGGCTTGCTACCGTCGCATGGGGAGTAGCAATCGTGATTGGCGGGCTTTACCTTTACAAGAAGTATGGTGGGAAACGATCGGATCTTGTTGGCCACGCAGCCGGTATGGCTTTGGGGCATGAGATTGGTGGCACAGCCGGACACTTGGTGGCGGGGCCTGTTGGAATGGTGGTTGGCGGCGCTGTAGGGGCCGCCGCAGGAGTGATGGCTGCGGAAGATTATCTCGGCGATTAATTTCAAATATCCTAAGGGTAGTTCTTGACTGTATCGTCGAAAGAGCTACCCTTCATCTGATAGAAAAACAAGTTGTTGACACCATGGGGTACCCCCTCTATCCTACAATCTGATGTGGGGCGTAGAGTAGAAATCTCATTCACCTCTACTATCTTGGGGCCCCGGAAAGGAAACACCGAATGCTTACGAACCATTGTGCAAACATTTCAAACAAGGTGGCACGCTCAAAGAAAGAACAAGCCAATCCATTTCCTTCTCACGAAGATCAGCTGGCTAACTTGAGTCGTATTGAAGGACAGGTACGGGGAATTGCCCGAATGATCGAAGAAAGACGGTATTGTCTGGATATTCTTAATCAGCTTCGTTCCGTGCATGCAGCATTGGAGGGAGTGGAGAAAAGAATTTTTCACCGGTTCATGCAGACTTGCGTAAAAGAAGCGTTTTTGAATAGCAAAAATGGTGACATCGAACCATTGATTGACCAAATCGTAACGCTTCTTAATCGCAGGTAAGAAATCAAAGAGGGCATTTTGGCTACCGTAAAATTCCTGCCTTCCGGGCGCACAGTCGACGTAAACGCCGGAACAAATGTCTTGAAGGTGGCCCGGGAAGTTGGGTTAACTACTCTGGACTGCTGTCGCCTTCGTCCTGTGTGTGGAGCCTGCAAGATATCCGTTATCGAAGGACAAGACGCATTGAACCCGCTGGGCGATGTGGAAAGACAATATTGTAAAGAGCAAGGTTATTTGCCCTATCAGCGACTGGCTTGTTTAACAAAGATAGCAAAAGACGCTGAGATATGGGTTGAAATAGAGAAGTAAGGAGCGATTTATGATGATGGAAGAGGAGATGAAAAAAATGTCAACTGGTACTGGTAATAGTAAAACTGGGATTGTCGGGGCCTTTGCACTGGGCTTCGGTCTTGGTATGACGGCAGCCAAATGGTGGCCCGTTATCCGGGAAAAGGCGGGGCCGCTAGGAAAAGAATTAGTGGCGAAGGGCTTAGATGTTTGGGACAAGACGAAAGATACGTTCTGGGAAAAAAGCGAGAAGTTTGCGGACGTCATAGCTGAAATCAAGGATGAGCAAGAAAAGACCGCAAAGGACAAAAAGTAAATTCTGTCGCGTGAAACGCGACAGAATTTATCCTGAGGGCGTAGCCCGAAGGATCTCGTGGATGTGAGATCTCGGGGATGTAAAGCGACTATGACGAAAAGAAGCGATGAAATTCTCATTCTAAGGCGTTTTCCAGGTTACTTGCGCCTTCATGTTCCGCCGTTAATGTATGACGCGAAAGCATCACTCCTTCTTCAAGGTGAGTTGGTGAAGATCGAGGGGGTGAGGAAGGTCGATATCAACAAGCAGGGTGGGAGAATTTCGGTTCACTACGATGTGCTTGTCGTTAAGGAGGGGGCAATTCTGCTTGAGGTGAATAGAATTGCCGCCGGACTTTTGAAGCAGGAGCAGCAGGAAGCTTATGAAAAAATAATGAAGGATGTCGAAGCGGCTAGAGTGCGTACGATTGCAAATATCGCTATCAATTCGGTCGTTGTTGCTTATCTTGTGAAGGCACATTGGATGCTGATTAAGCATCACTGGCTAAGAAAGCCGCTAAAAAATTTAACGCCATTATCCGCAATCGCAGTCATCATTTATCTTCACCGCAGGCAGATTACGGAGATTCTAAAACAAGTTACCGGCAAGAAAAATGAATAAGCACTTACGATATGAAATTTGTCATGAGCTTTCAAGAAGGCTTCGGGTAAGGGTGCCACTAATAGTCAGCCAGCCTGTTCGTGCCCGGTTATTGACGACGATACTTGAGAAACACTCTGGATTGCGGCTCGCTCAATCCAATACGCATACGGGCAGTGTTGTTATCCATTTTAATCCCCAGCAATTACCTAAGCCTGTGCTTTTGAAGAATATTGAAGCGGCTATCTCCAAAATCTGGCGCAATGGAAAGATGATTCGTTTTATGCAACAACAAGTGGATGAAAGGCGGGTGGCCGCTATGGCTGAGAATGTTGTGCAGAAAGAAATGATTCCTGGGCGAGTGACTATTCCTATTGAGGGGATGACTTGCAATAGCTGTGCTCAGCGGATCGAAAAGAACCTGAAAAAACTGACCGGAGTGGAATCGGCAAACGTTAATTTTGCAACGAAAAAAGCGACGGTCAACGGTTCCATCACATATGCCGAGCTTTTCAAGACAATAGAAGATCTGGGATACAAGCCTGTGCGCTTGGGTGCTGATGGCGGCAAGGAACAGCTTTTAAAGGTGGAAGGCATGACCTGCGCAAGCTGCGCAAGACGGGTGGAGGGTGCGCTAAAGAAAGTGGCAGGCGTCACCGAAGCAGCTGTCAATTTTGCGTCGGAAAAAGCCATCGTGAAGGGCGTAGTTTCTTTTCTGGAGCTTGAAAAAGCAGTGGAGGCCGCTGGCTATAAGATCACCCTTCTTGAGAGTAAAAGTAACCAGTATCAAGATCTTGTTGAACGAGAAAAGAAACGGTTAGCAATTTTAAGACAAAAACTCATTTGGTCGGCGATTCTCAGTGCCCCCGTTGGGGTTATTTCCATGTTCATGCTCATGTTTCCCGGAAGCGGTCTGGTGCAACTGGGACTAACGATTCCGGTTATGTGGTTTGGCCGCGACTTTTTTGTTGTTGCCTGGAAACTTGCGAAAAAGCGCTCGGCCAATATGGATACCCTGATTGCGATCGGTACCGGAGCCGCATTTCTGTACAGTATCTACGGATTGTTCATGGGTATCGATCATCTATATTTCGAAACCGCTGCACTGATCATTACGCTTATCCTGCTAGGCAAATACTTGGAGGAAAAGGCCAAGGGACAGGCAAACGATGCCATTCGAAAGCTCATGAATCTCGCTCCGAAGACCGCACGGGTACTGCGCGCGGGCCAGGAAATGGATATACCCGCGGAAGAACTTTTGGTTGGAGATCAGGTCATTGTACGACCTGGGGAGAGCATTCCCGTCGATGGAAAGGTTATCGAAGGGGTGAGTTCGGTCAACGAGTCCATGATTACGGGGGAGAGCATTCCGGTACTCAAAAAACCAGGTGATGCTGTTATCGGTGCTACCATCAACTTGAATGGGCGCATTCTCATGGTTACGGAAAAAGTCGGCTCTGATACCATGCTGGCAAAAATAATTCGCATGGTGGAAGATGCACAAGGGTCAAAAGCCCCCATTCAGCGTCTTGCTGATCAGGTGAGCGGGCGTTTTGTACCCGGTGTTCTGATAGCTGCCGGAGTGACTTTCGGTGCATGGTTACTGACGGGAAGTCCTTTTGTAGCAGCAATGATTCCCACTGTTGCCGTTCTTGTCATTGCATGTCCTTGCGCGTTGGGTCTTGCTACCCCCAGTGCGATCATGGCGGGTACGGGAAAGGCTGCCGAACATGGGATTCTAATTAAGAATGCCGAAAGTCTGGAGCTTGCGCACAAGGTGAATGTACTTATCTTCGATAAAACGGGAACTTTGACTGCCGGACAACCGGAAGTTACGGACATCATTAATCTCGATAGCAAGTCCGACGGCCACCTGATGACGCTTATCGCGTCTGCCGAGCGGTATTCCGAGCATCCGCTGGGTGAGGCAATCGTGCGGTACGCAAAAGCAAAAAAACTTGAAGTGCACGACTCTTCCGACTTTGAGAGCATTACCGGCCAGGGAGTGGTTGCGAAAATTAAGGGCAAGAAGGTAGTGGTAGGCAATAAGAAATTGGTTAGCACCCATGTCTCTGATTTCGAAAAGCATGCGGAGCATGCGCTCAGACTTCAAAAAGGCGGTAAGACTGCCGTTTTTGGGGCCATCGACGGAAAGCTAGTCACTATTATCGGGATAGCAGATACGCTAAAAGATACGTCCAAACAAGCCGTGAAAAAACTGCATGATATGGGAATTGAACTTGTCATGGCGACTGGCGATAACCAGGCAACTGCTCAGGCCATTGCTGACCAGTTGGGTATCTCTCATGTACTTGCGGAAAGTTCCCCGGAAGCAAAGGTGGATGAAGTTGCGCGCTTTCAAAAGGCCGGCAAGATAGTGGGTATGGTGGGTGATGGAATCAATGATGCTCCTGCACTTGCCCGCGCGGATGTCAGTTTCGCGATTGGAACCGGAACAGATGTCGCGATGGAAGCCGCTTCTGTAACGCTTGTTAAAGGGGATATTTTGAAAGTTGCTGACAGTATCGATCTGAGCCGCCAAACGTTGAAAGTCATCAAACAGAATCTTTTCTGGGCTTTTCTTTATAATTCATTGGGGATTCCGGTTGCGGCTTTTGGGTTTCTCAATCCTATGATTGCATCAGCCGCCATGGCATTTAGCTCCGTTTCGGTTGTGACCAATGCACTCAGGCTCAGGCGCTACCAACCGTTTGGCCATAAGAACGGGTCAAAAGGTAACGGAGAAGCAAAGACAGGGTTCTTAGG
>JACQOU010000034.1 GCA_016207775.1 Deltaproteobacteria bacterium | reverse complement strand
TTTCCGGCGCCGGTTTCAAGCGGTACGAGATCAACCGTATCATTGCGATAGGAAACCAACGTATCAAAGCGCCCCTGAACAACTGCTTTAACGGCCGCCACCCCGAATCTCCCTGCAAGGATTCGGTCGAAACCCTCGGGACTACCGCCTCGAAGCAGATGGCCTAAGACAATGGAGCGCGTTTCCTGACCGGTCAGTCGCTCAAGTTCGGGGGCCACCCGCTGGCTGATTCCTCCCAGGCGCAACTTTTCCGGAGAGTCTTCGATCACCTGCTTAACGGTAACATCGCCTCCCACAGGCTTGGCCCCTTCCGCCACCACAACAATGGAGTAGCTTTTTCGAGAGTGATACAGGTCATTCAGGTGGGCTGCCACTTTTTCAAGGTCATATGGAATTTCGGGTATTAAAATGGCATCCGCATCACCACCCAGCCCTGCAAACAACGCTATCCAGCCAGCGTTTCTGCCCATCACTTCCACCACCATAATACGGTGATGGGATTCAGCGGTGGTGTGCAGCCTGTCCAAAGCGTCTACGGCAGTAGCCACTGCCGTAAAAAAACCGATGGTGAACTCAGTGCCATTTAAATCGTTATCAATGGTTTTTGGAATCCCAACAACCTTCACTCCTTTGAGAGCGAGCCGATGTGAAATACTTTGAGTGCCGTCCCCTCCAACCACGATCAAAGCGTCTACCCGTTCTTCTTTCAGATGGCCAATCACTTCATCCGAACGGTCCTCAAAAATCTTCTGCCCTTCCCTAACCACAGGGACTGCAAAAGGAGTATCCACATTCGAACTTCCAAGAATCGTTCCACCTTTAGAGAAAATACCGGTCGTATTAGTCAAGTCCAAGGGGATGAACTTATTTTCCAGCAGTCCTTTAAACCCGTTTGGAATGCCCACGACAGAAATCCCATACTCTCGAGTGGCTGTCTGAACAACTGCACGGATTGTGGCGTTCAAACCAGGGCAATCCCCACCCCCTGTGATAATTGCGATTTTTTTTATTTTTTGAGAAGAGGTCACCAAACCTTCACTTGTACTTAATCGCAAACGCTTCCATTGAATTCAAAAAACCGACTGGATTATAGCGGATATCAATTACGGCGTCCGCCTTAAGCTTTCTTGCTGCTTCGACCAAACGTTCAATAGCCCCCTTGTGTGTCCAACTTCTCACCCGAATCTCGCCTAAGTAATCAAAGTCATGTTGCAGGGTGCGACTTGTCCAAATAATTTCCGGCTGCGGCGCTTCGGCCGTATCGGGAATAAAAACCGTCTTGGGTGATTCGATCACTTCCGTTCTGGCGCAGCCAACCGCAACAAAAATGAAAGACGCTATCAGGAATCTTCTATTAATCATTCTGCTCGTTTGTAACTGAAGTTTGGGCTAAACTCAATATCCGCTTTCCACAGTACCAGAGTTCGTTAGAATAACATAGTCAAGGAGGTTTTGTGCCTGGTGAATTATGGAATGATGAGCAGGAACATCCAGTCCGCCACCTGCGGGTCATTGATATGACGGTTATGTTGCCGGCTCCCTACCTGACTCGGTTGCTGGCTCAGTACGGTGCGGATGTGGTAAAAATCGAGAATCTGCCAAGTGGGGATCCACTGCGCCAACCTCCCTACCACAAGGTTTTTGAGGTCCTTAACCAGGGTAAACGCTCAGTGGCTCTGAACCTCCGATCCAAGGAGGGAGTTAGCGTCGTTCGCCAGCTTGCTTCCGAGGCTGACATATTTGTCGAAAATCTTAGAGAAGGAGTGATGGATGGGTTTGGACTCGGATATGCGGAACTGTCTGAAGAAAATCCTGATCTCATCTACTGCTCCCTCCGAGGCTTTAGGGGAAAAAATGCCGTTCATTCAGGCCATGATCTTAACTTTATAGCGGTATCGGGTTGTGGTGAGTGGTTCCTAGAAAATGGTAACCCTAATTACAGTACCTTATACGGAGATATGATAGGGGGTACGTTTGTTCCGCTGATACAGCTCCTGTTCCATGTTGCCAACCCGGATCGGAGAGGAATGCAGCTTGTCTCTTATATTGATGAAAATTTCAGAGCCTTGTATCTACCCAGAGTGTACGAATTATTTAGAGCTGGGCCTCATCAAACACTTGCTTTTCAGCAAATGAACGGGAGCAGACCGCACAGCCGGTTCTATCGGTGCCGTGATGGCCTTTGGATCTCTCTGAACGCCATTCAGAAAAAACACTGGGACCTTTTTTGCACGGTTGTTGATAGGGAAGCGTGGAAAGAAAGAATGGATGATCCGACTCTCGTATCCGAGGTTGAAAAGCTTTTTGCGGATGCGCCTGCAACCTACTGGGAAGCACTCTCGGCCAATCGTGAGCTATGCCTTTTTAGAGTCATTCCCTGGGACGAACATCTCATATCGACTACCGCGGCTCCGCAACTTAGCACCGATCCCCTAAGTTGGTGTGGATTTGCCCCAAACTTGTCCCTTTGCCCGGCCCCCAATCTGGGGACCGACACATTCTCCGTCATGCACTCGCTGGGTATCGATCACAAGCAAATCGCGGAATGGATGCAGGCAGGACATATCTACCAACCCGATGGGGGTAAACCATCAGAAGCAGCCAAACCCCCAACCGATGGCCAATAGGCTGAAATTGCTTTAGCCAGCACTTTGCGTTCGGAATGAACTTCGACCGGTTAGTTTTTGATGTGTCTGGCGTGCTCGACTAAACGGTTTAATCCAACAACTAACTGTGTTACAAAATCCCTTCAAAACTAGTGGCTCTTATCTGTGCCCTCATCGTCTAGAGGCCTAGGACGTAGCCCTCTCACGGCTAAGACCGGGGTTCGAATCCCCGTGGGGGCGGATGCCTGCCAAAGCCGCGTAGAATAAGGATTTCCAGAGATTTTGGATTTTCAGCTTGAACGGTTTGACGCGCTGATCTGGTTTTGATCGCCACCGATCGCCACATTTCCCCCGGTTTTTGGAGTAATTCGGAGTTTTTTCATGGCGTCCAACATCGTCACGTCATTACTGTGAACATAACGTTGGGTTATGTTGAGGCTTGAATGTCCAGCCAGTCGCCGAACGGTTTCAATGTCGGCTCCTTTTCGAAGCATGAGCGTAAGCGCCGAATGGCGCCAGATGTGGACCGCTCCTTGCTTCTTATTTAGGACTCGCTTTAACAGTTTTCTTGCCTCACGAGTGAGCCGATCGGGAAGAATACGTCTTCCCGTTGCGGTTACAAAGACACAGTCGTTTGGCTTTGCCCTATCGCGGCTTCTTGCCTCCCTAAGGAGGCGAGTGAACATAACAGCCATTGCCGGTGTTAGAGGTATTTGTCGCGATTTTCTGGTCTTTGTCCGAAAGCCCTCGCTCATTTCAATGATGAAATACCCATCCTTTAAATGAACAGAACCCCAACGAAGGTTCACAATTTCGTTGCGACGAGTTCCGGTCTGCATTGCAAGCCAAAGAGGATCTCTTACCCAAGGCTTAGCGGCCAAAAGCACTTTCTTCTGGTCGGCTTCGGATACGATCTCCACATGTGGTGCTTCCGGAACGGGAAGCTTTTTGATTTGCAATGTCGGGTTCTCGTTGATTAATCCCGCTTGATGGCAACTCTTAAAGAAACTCTTTATAAGCGTTAGCCATCGGTTGGCGGTCTGTGGCTGGTATTTCTTGACCCGAACGAGTTCTGCCCGATCCTCAAGAAGTTCTCGAAGCCCTATCTCGTAAAGTTTTTTCCCTGGATGTTTAAGGCTCCAAATCTTGAGTTTCCTGGGTTCCCACTTAGAAGAGAACGGCGACTTCATTGTCGACACGTTCTCACCATACCATTTCACCGCTTCCTCAATCGAAATTGAGGAAGGAGTATCTGGATTAAGCGCGGGAGCGGTTTTATGCTCAACTGCAACCAGAAATTCATCCGATTGCATGAAGCGTTCGGCGTCGTTACGAGCACCAAAATACTTCCTACTGCGGGTCAACCTGCCACCGTAATCAACAACCCATTTGTTGATCGATGACTCGTATCGTAGATGTTTTCTTTTTTTCATGACTGCTCCTCCTTTTTTCGAGGAGCAGAATCCCTGAAAGTTTTCAAAGACCAACCGGGCTGAGACTCAATCCAAGCATCAATTTCAATCGGATCAAAGCGCAGCTTTCCGGCAATTTTCCGAAAAGGAATCTTGTTCTGGAAAGTCTGACTGTAAATCCATGATTTTGTGATGCCCAGCGTCTCAGCCAGTTTATCAATGTCCCAAAGTCTCTCCGATTTAAATCGGTTGTCAATCATTTGGGACCTCCCTTTGGACCGAATCTCCGTCGGACTTTTTGACGCTACTCATGATCTCGGAAAGAGATAAACTTTTGCCTTGAGCTTTAGACTCTTTCAATTGCTTCAGGGCCCATTCGGCAAAGCGAACCTCATCGAAGTGTTTGGCTGAAAGATCGGACACCTCTTTTTCCGTCAGCTGACTGGTATGGGAGAGAATCAGAAAGTTAACCAAATCATGCTTAGTGATTCGGGTACCTTTCAAACGCTCTCCAAGTTCTGAGGCCCATGTGCCTAAACGCGTGAGCGCTTCCGGACATAGGGTTACGTGGTCCGGATGCTTGTTTCTTTGTTTTGGTTTTTGTTCGCTATCCATGGTTTTTTTTCCCTTCCTTGTTTAGTGACACGTTATCTTTTTCCAGGAAACGCTATGCAGTCACCGAAGACCGCAGTACCGAGGCGTAAGCAAACCGCTTCTTCGTTTCCTTTGGGACCGGTGGATGCATAGGGCCCTCCCGCAAGGCCTCCATGACCCGGGAGTGCCCAGGGGCGGATTCGAACATTGGTAGGATCTTCAATTTCAACGAGCACTCGCGCGGAATTTCCGCCACGAGCCCCATCCTTTCCCTTTTCACCATCTCCGCCGTTTCCACCTTTTGAAAAGATATAGAGGACTCCTTGGGCAGATTTAGCGCGGATGCGAATGTCTCCAGGAGATTTTCCTTCCACCCCAACGGGAGCCTTCGGAGTTGAAAGGTAAGTCGTAATCATCGCCACTTTGGTGATGATTTGATTAACATCAATGGTAAGAGGCTCCCCGTTACTTGTGATTGCTTTTTTAATGAACAGACGATTGATACCCCTAATTTCGGTAATGGGCTCGGAAGTACTAA
>JACQOU010000153.1 GCA_016207775.1 Deltaproteobacteria bacterium | reverse complement strand
TCTGAAAAGATCTGAAAAGGTACATCCTTCCTTTACAGAACGGCTTTCTGTAAAGGAAGGATGTACCTTTTCAGAGCTTTTCAGAAGAGGATTTAGGGGTTCACAAGAGCGGGGGGCGAAGTTGGTACAGGATTTGCTGAATGGGTTTGATAAGGAGCGGTTGATCCTCATGGCAGACAGGACATTAGAAAAATTTTCCGAGGAGCTTTCTTCGCTAATCAGGGCTCGATATCCGCTGATATATCTCAATACCTATGAGGAGCTGCGATGCCAGGACGTCTTGAAGGAGCTGGGCAAGCAAAGGGATTCTTCACTGTTTCTTTGGACCCGCACAGACGGGATCTCTAAAGATGGACGTTCGGTAGCCGATGTCAAAGACCCGGGGGCTGCGTTAGCCTGGTATGAAAGCATTAGCGAAAAATCCGTTCTAATTCTTAAGGACTACCATCCCTACCTTAAGGAACCTGGAATTATCCGAAAGCTGCGAGACCTAGGTCAGTCTTTGAAACGGACGCAAAAAAATATTGTGATTTTATCTCCCGTTGTGCAAGTACCCACCGAGCTTGCAAAAGAGATCGCAATTTTGGAAGTGCCCCTGCCTTCCCGGCAAGAAATTCGGGATCTCATCCGAAAAGCCGAGTGTGTGCTTTCCATCCATGCAACCTTATCAGAAAGCGACATGGAAGCACTCGTGGATGCTGCGTGCGGTTTAACAGGAGATGAAATCGAAAATGTTTTGGCAAAAAGTATCGTCTCACGTGGCAAAATTGACAAACTTTTGGTCCAAGATGAAAAACGGCAAATCGTAAAAAAATCAGGGCTGCTTGAATTTGTTCACACAGAATCAGTTGTAGGAATTGGCGGTCTGCACTCGCTTCGGCAATGGCTTCAATTGCGGCGACAGGGCTTTTCTCCTGAGGCAAGAGCTATCAACCTGCCGACCCCGAGAGGCATTTTATTGGTAGGTATCCCAGGCTGCGGAAAATCTCTGACCGCGATGACGGTTGGTCGGGAGTGGCAACTGCCCTTGTTGAGACTGGATATGGGAAAAATATTCAGTGGGATTGTCGGTTCAAGTGAAAGCAATATACGGTCTGCTATTGCTACGTGCGAAGCGGTGGCTCCCTGCATCCTGTGGGTGGATGAAATTGAAAAAGGGCTTTCGGGGACTAAATCCAGTGGTCAGACGGATGGGGGCACAACCAGTCGTGTGTTTGGAACCATTCTGACTTGGATGCAGGAGAAAAAAAGTCCAGTGTTTGTGGTGGCTACGGCA
Organism: Deltaproteobacteria bacterium; assembly: GCA_016207775.1. Taxonomy (GTDB): domain Bacteria; phylum Bdellovibrionota; class FAC87; order UBA2466; family UBA2466; genus JACQOU01. The sequence continues at coordinate 23,999 of JACQOU010000153.1, read as the reverse complement.
AATGATATCTCGCAGCTTCCGCCAGAGTTCCTTCGGAAAGGGCGCTTCGACGAGATTTTCTTCGTTGATTTACCAAGCGATTCGGAGCGGCGAGAAATATTCAGAATACATTTAGAGCGATTTGGATGGGACCCTCAGAATTTGGAATTGGATTGTCTTGTGCAAAAAACCGCCGGATTCAGTGGTGCAGAAATCGAGCAAGTACTGGTGGCTGCACGCTACCTGGCGTTTGGCCGCAATGAGAGTTTCAGTCAGGTTCATATTGTGCAAGGCGCGGACGAAACCGTTCCGCTGGCTAAGACCATGGCCGATCGAATTGAATTTTTACGGACTTGGGCGGAGCACCGGGCACGTCACGCCTCAGCCGTAACGACCGAATCAGAAGGTGACCCATTTCAAATGAGGACTAACTCACTGGAAATGAGATCCCAGTATGCAGCAGGAGAAAAGAACCTATGTTAACAATCATCCAACGTCCTAATTTTTTCCCTGGCCAGCTGATTGATTACCGTGACTTTAACCGACTCGCAGAGCAGCCAGACCAGCTGCTGGGGCTGTTGTGTCGTCATTATTTTCAAAAGGGCGGAATTTTTGTGGACGCCCTTGAGGAGTTTCGTGTTGTCCCGTTGAAGGGGTTATCGGTTCTCATCAAGCCGGGCGTTGCCATTTTACCCACTGGAAAATTATGTGTGATGAGCCAGGAAAGCGTTGTTGATCTCTCGGCTTATGTTGGGGGAACAACTTCGCATGCCCTGGTGATTTGTTTGCGCAACGGTCTGAAAGGAACCGATCATTATACCGACCAGGCTGATGAATCTATCACTGGGTTTCGGACGGAAGCGTTTGAACCGGAAGTGGTCATTGCGGCTGGTAATCCAGCAGAAGGGAGTGTCGAGCTGTTTCGCACGCGGCTTGAACCTGTCACTGGGCAATTGAGAATGGCATCGAGTGGGGAAGAGTGGAATGTTACGTTACCTTCTTCAAACGACACGATGGAAGCCGTTATCGATCTTCGCTATCGTGCTCCTGTTATCGCGGCAACGGCTGTTCCGTATTCGCTTCCGGAAATGATAGATCTTCGAAAGAGTTTGTATGAAATTGAGGACTGTCATCGCAAACTTTCCAAGCTTTATCTGGTTGAAGATTCGTTTGATACGATTCTCTATTTGGCCCAGTTGCATAGTGAGGTGCTTGCACGGCCCTTTCAACCATTAAAAATTGCATTTTTGCTTTCAGAGTTCTCGGAAAAAATGTCCCTTTTTCTGGAACTTCTTTCTAAAAGAGCTTCTGCTGCCCGGAGCAACTTGGATAAGGATACGCTGATCAAGTCGCTGGAACTGTTGGACCCCCTGCGGGCGAAGCACGTTTTACCAAGAAATCTTCGTTTGGGCACAATTACACTGTTGGCGGAGAGGCTTCGACAATTGGTCCGCTATGCCCAGGAAAAATTCTGTCTGTTGAATCTTGTGGATGAGGCGCTGCTTGAGATAAGGACGCAGGTTCTGGAGTATGAAGATAAAATAATTCTTGCCGGCCACCTGTTTGAACGTGTGGATCGTATCGATCAAAAAGATCCAAGCCGATATCATTTACGCGCGGAAAATTTGCATGTCAGGATGCTTTCAGCGCGTTATCCGAGTGGTGATACTAGTTCGCGACGAGGAGTGTTCTTCCGGGGGTCTGGCACGGTCACCGTAGATCTCACTATCCAACATTCCGAAAAACCCGCTGTCATCTTGTTGCATCAGTATGTGCGGCGGACAGGCACGATTGTGCACTATGAAATAAACGCCAAACCCATCGTATCCCATGAGCTGCAAGGAGATTCGCTTTCTAATCGTTGGGTGAATACTGGCCTTGTCGTCCCTCCTGAGAGCATTGTTCCTGGGGCCAACACGCTGAGGATCCATGTTGAGAAATCGGATCTCGACTTTGGATTTTTCGATGTTGCGGTTTACCAGCCGGCAGTCGACGGAGGCCTCAATGCGTAACCTATTCGTTTGTATCAAAGCGGTGGTTCTTGCCGTGCGAAAGTTTTTTGCGCCGATGGATCCTGTGGGCTCAATCTCTGCCAACGGATTTTCTATTTTACCCGGATGGGACACGGCTCCTGAGGAGCGCATTATTGAATTATGTCGAAAACCAGCAGGCTCGCTCCCAACGCGGCTTGGATTGTACGGGCTCGAAGGAACTCACAGCGGTGAGCTTTTCCTGCTCGGAAGTTCTGTGGAAACGGTGGGGGTTACGACCGGATGTACAAAGGTGGTCACTCCCAAGCTGGGTTATCAGCAGGAACAGGTCCAGCTTCTACTGAACGGTTGTGTAAAGGTTCTGACTGGACCTGGGCACTTTGTGATAGTCAATGGGGAAGATACCTTGAAAGCTGACCTGTTGGATTATGACGAAGTGAGATTGCTGGGAAACCGTTTCTTAGTTCTGGATTTTGATTTAAATAGTGCAGCAACTCAACCAGCAAGTGAGGCCACCCATGAATAATCTCGCAGCACCGATAAAGAGTGGTGTGACCAACAGAGCGATGGAAGGGGTCGGTCGCATCCAGTCTTTCTTTTTGCAAATGGGCCAGAGACTGAGCGTGAGGTTTGGAGCTGCAGTGCAGACTTTCCACGATGTACGTGATGCCGAAGATAGAATCGAGACTCTTCGTAAAAATATCCAGTATCCTCAGCTGGCTACTGAGATAAAGGTGGCAGGGTTTCTGGTGGATCGGGTTCATTGCGCTGTAGTCACCTTATATGAAGGTGAGCAGTTTTTACGACCATCTCAGAATGGCAGTTTGGAACAGGTGGTTCCTCTTCAAGGTGGCGATGAAACGAGTACGCTAGAAATTCGAATCGACAAGGACATGGCTATCGTCCGTCCGCTGAAACAGCCCAAGGGAATGGCGTATTGTACGAACGAACAACTTTGGTTGGCGGGCAGAGCGTGGCTGTTAAAAGTATTGCCAGAAGGTAATCGGATCTACCGATCGAGGTTCGAGCTGCCAAGCAAGGAGAACAACCGATGAAGAAGTCGTGGATGGTTTTTGCATTCCTCATGTTTCTTTTTCTGGCGGTGCAGAGCGCTTATCCTGCTGATCAAGCACAGGAAAAAATTATCTCGGAGCTTTCAGTCTTTGAAGTTGCTTCCCAGAAGAATTCTGTGGTCATGAAGGCTGCCCTTTCCCAGAGCCCGATGGCGGGAATTACTTTCAGTGCACACGAACTGCCGTCACAGAAAAATTTGCGTGTCAGCACCAGCCAACTACCGGTGAATTTGTGGATACTCGTTGATTCCTCTTCCGTTTGTCATGCATTGAAAGTGGATAAAGGGCTCTCTCAGTTGTTTTCTAAATTGCGTAATGGCATGCATCCTGAAAGCCTTATCAGCGCGGTTTTTTTTACTAATACAACACTGGAAATTGTCAGCAATCACAGACCGCTGAAAGAATTAGAGCCCATACCGGTTAATTGCGATAAGACGCTTCTAGCGTCCTCCTATGAGAGGGCGCTTCTGCATCTGCTTCGCAACCAGCCGGTCAGTGAGCTTCCTACCGTTGTGTGGATATTTACTTCTGGAAATGTCGAGCTGTCCGCACAAACAGCGGAAGCTGTTCGCAAGCACAAGTTACGCTTGCACTTGGTGCTTTATAACAAGTTTATCGAGAAAGAAATTCGGCCTCTGGTTGTCCACACATCCGAGCTATTAGGCAAAGAGAGAATTGGATTCAGCACGCTAGTCAATCCGGAGGCCCCCCGCTTTCCTGAGGCCTGGTATCGGCTGGAATTGAGTTTGCCGACCTCTTTTAACGGGTCCAAGTACGCTTTCCGAATAACCGCAAACGATCCGTCGGGAGAACTCGCTAACCAGTCGCTCACAGCGAATGTAGTCTTAGAGAAGGGTCAGGTGTGGTTCCGCTGGCTTGTTCGAATGACCATCATTATTACGGTCCTCCTGAGTGTCGGCTACTTATTGTATCGGCTTGGTGCGCGTTACCGGCCAAAATTTTGCAGGGCTTGTAAACGGCGTTTGCGACATTCGGATGCCGGTTGTCCTTTCTGTCATGGTATGGAAAGCGCTTATCTTGTGGGGCAGTTTAATTTTCGGGAACGCCTTAAGGTTGGAAAGGATGAGCTCATTCCCCTGGCGGGTGGAACGGTTGAGTTGGGTACACACCGAAAAAGTGTTGTGCCCCTTTTGCGTCCGAAAGGGCACAAACGTGCTTGTTTCGGCAAAGTGAGTGCAGAAATGCAACTGGGTACACGCGCCTTCAAGTTGGTTACCACAGGCCGAGTACCCATTTTTGTTAACGGAAACGTTGTGAAAGATTCTCGCTACCTGGCCTCCGGGGATCGGCTGTCCATGGGGGGCGTCGAGCTCATTTTCTTTGATCCAAGAAGGGATGTGACTTATGCAAAAACGAATTAGTGCATGTGTGCTGTTGTTTTTCATTTCGGGATGCTCTTCGTTGACTACCGTGCAGCTACCCAGAGTGTTTGACGACCGCGATGACAAGTTTCTTGTGAAACTGGCGGCATCCGGCCAGATCATCGTTCGGCAAAAGTTTCCGGAGAAAGCTAAACCTTGTGAAGCTTACAAAATCAACTTTAAGGTCGAAATCAAGAAAGCGAAGGGTTCCCGAATTCCAGTCAGGTACGTGTGTACATTTCTGCCTGGAAACCTCGTTGCCATGAGTTCTGGCATGCTTCCCAAAGGAGAGTATGAAGTCCGTGGAGTGAATATATCAGGCCCCATGCCATTCAAGGAGACGCCCGTTCTATCGGTTCGCTACTTGGACCCCGACTTTGGTTCAGGGACCGATCAGGATTTCGGAGGCGCCGTCGAGCTGGGTGAAAATGCAACCGTTAAGGGTGCTGTCAATTATGCAGACGGAAATACGACCAACTGGATACGGGCAAAGGGAAAGGGCACCATGCTCCTTGATTTCATCGACCCATCTGAAAACCATGACCTCAAGGCACTGGTTTTCAGTTTTTCGAAAGAAACCGGTTCGCTGGTCCCCATCAGTGCCTTAAGGCACAAGGGTCCACGACGCATGCGTACGACTGGCGAAGTGCTTATCAAAGTAGTGGGTCCGGCGTACGAGGGCGAAAGAAGTTATTCGGTTAGTCGGCGTGATTTGCAGGCAACAAAGAAAGTTAGAATCCCTGTTATCGATTGCTATCCTCTTGATGGGGCTTCATCCATCGTGTTGTTGGGAGGCGCTGAAGGGCTTAAGGCCAACGACGAAGTGAGCGTGCTTGGGAAAAAAGCAACCGGTGAAAACGTCAGTCTTGGCGCTTGCAAAGTGATTTCGATTGAAGGGAGTCAGGCAAGCTGTCGGCTCGATCGCTTGCCTCCTGAAAATATTTTGGAGTATCGGGCCGAAGCCGCAGTGGGGGCGTAACCATGCTGGATGTTTTACAACTCAATCGTACCAATACGGCCGTACCCTTGATTGCACGGGCAATTGTTCGTGCCAATGATGACGAAAAAAAAGCGGGGAGAATCAAGGTCCATTATCCCTGGTTCCATGGACCTTCGTCCGAAATGCCTTCTGAGTGGGCGACCCTAGCCTTACCCTACACATCCGAGAATAGCGGGTTGTGGCTCTTGCCGGAGGTGGGCGACCAGGTGCTTGTATTTTTCGAAAACGGAAACATCGATTTTCCGATCGTGTTTGCGAGCATCTGTGGCAGCCGACCCCCGACTGCTGGCCGGAGCGGCGATCTCAATAATGACAAGAAGAACACACTTCGTTTCATCAAGACGCGCTCCGGCCATCTCCTTTGTTTTGACGACTCCGACTCTGATGGCGGAATTGTTCTTAAGGACCGTGACAACCGCTCGTTTGAAATTAACTCGAAGGAAAATAAACTGACCATTTCAGATGGACAGGGCAATTGCGTTAGTATTAAAGGCCCTGAAATTGAAGTAAGGAATAGTCGGGGAGATTGCGTTGCGCTCAAGGGCGGCTCAATCACCGTTGATTCGACAGCCATTAAACTTGGTGAGGGAGCCTCACAATCTCTTGTGCTGGGTGAGCAGTTGCTCACGCTCTTCAACAGTCATATGCATCCTACCGCTATGGGGCCATCAGGTCCTCCTACGACACCCATGACCCCGGCTGTTCTCAGTCAGAAAGTTAAAACAGTGTGACGTTTGATCGTCCAAAAGGTTTTTATACGTTTTAACCTTTTCATGCCAGATCTCTTTGAATAGATTATTATAATTCCAGGAGGCAATAGGGATGCACTTCAACGAGATCTATGGCAACGGACGCTTTGGCATTTCAATTGAAGTGTTTCCCCCCAAACCTCCCGCGGTTGATAAATCGCTTTTCCTGGCCATTGAGCGTCTCATGAAGTACCGCCCCGATTGCATTTCTTGTACGTGCGGAGCGGGTGGAAGCACGCGCGGCCGAACAATTGAGTTGTGTGGGGAGATTCAAAAACGTTTTTCAGTATCCGCGACTTCGCATTTTACATGCATCGGTTCATCGAAAGACCAATTGCTTGAAACTCTGTCCTTTGCCAAGAAAAGCGGGATTCAAAATATACTCGCATTGCGAGGGGATCCCCCTCAGGGGGACAGCTCTTTTCGCTTCACCGAAGGTGGCTTTAAGCATGCCAACGAGTTAGTGGCTTTAATCCGCGAACATTTTCCTGAGTTGGGCATTGCGGTGGCCGCCTATCCGGAGAAACATGTTGAAGCACCTGACCCGAAGACGGATCTGGAGAATTTGAAACGGAAAGTGGATGCGGGGGCGGACGTTGCCTACACACAGCTGTTTTTTGAAAATAAATATTTTTTTAATTTTTACGAGCGCTATCAGGCGGCTGGGATAAAAGCCCATTTGATTCCTGGGATCATGCCTATCATTGATTTTTCCAGGATTCAGCAAATTACCTCCATGTGCGGAACCCGTATTCCCGAAAAATTAGCCGCACGATTTGAGGCTGTTAAAGACGATCCCAAGGCCAGCTTAAAAGTAGGGGTTGAACATGCCGTCCATCAATGCCAGGAACTGATTGCGCAAGGCGTACCGGGTATTCATCTCTATGCACTGAACCTCTCCCGGGCGTGTCGGCAGGTTCTCGAAGCGATTGGAAGATAAGAGTCGCGAGCAAATTGTTTCTTCACAAAACGGGATTAGTTCTTAAACTTGTACACGGTTTGGATCAGTGTGCTGATGCTGACAGGTTTGCTGAGATAGTCATCGCAGCCCGATTGAAGACAGAGTGAACGCTCGCTTTGCATCGCGTGTGCAGTCAGTGCAACGATTGGCTTGCTGTAGCCCATTTGTCTAAGGCGCGAGGTGGCGTCGAGACCATCCATCTCGGGCATTTGAACATCCATCAAAATGACGTCATATTGTTTCAGTTCGGTGAATTTCAATGCTTCCAAGCCATTTACCGCTTGGTCTACTTCCGCGCCAAATTTTTGAAGGGCACGGGAACACAAAATTCTGAGATCCAAGCAGTCATCCACCACAAGAACGCGTATTCCCTCGAGCAGGTTCCTGTTCGTGTTAAGCGAAAATGTGTTCAACGGCCCGGACGAGTTTTTATTGCCCGCTGCCGGATGACCGACTTGTACGCTGAACATAAACAAACTGCCGAGCTGTGGAGTGGATCGGGCAAGAACAAGATCCCCTCCGAGTGCCCGTGCGAGTCTTCTTGATAAAGTCAGTCCCAGACCAACGCCTCCGTATTTGCGACCTATCGAGCTATTGGCTTGCGTAAAAGGGTTAAAAATGAGTGCTTGCTGTTCCTCGGCAATCCCGATGCCCGTGTCCTGAACCTGGGTGTGAAGCATATAGCCTGGGGCCGTTTCATCCGTGCGGCGGCCCGATATCGTGATCGTACCGTTACTTGTGAATTTAATTGCATTGGTGAGCAAGTTCAGAAGGATTTGTCGGTAGCGGATGGGATCGGAGCTCACGTTTGTACGAAAGATATCCTGGTTTTCAATCAATAGGATCGTTTTTTTCTTGTCTGCGTGAGGACGGACTGATTCAACCGCGAGTTCAATTTCGGAAAGCGGGCTGAAAGTGGTTCGCTTGATCTCAAGCTGGTTCGCTTCCATCTTGGTCAAGTCAAGTAAGTCGTCAATCAGGCTGAGTAGGTGGCGGCTATTATTCTGAATGATTGTGACATAATGCCGCAGCTCATCCGAACAACCGGCTTCTGCCAGTTCCGATTCCATCATGTCAGAAGAGCCATAAATCGCTGCCAGTGGGGTGCGTATTTCATGGCTGATACCCGCCAAAAACATGTTCTTGGCCTTGTTAGCCAGTTCCGCTTGTTCCTTCGCTTCTCTCAAATGGAGTTCGATATTTTTCTTGGCCGTGATGTCGAACGCGGTAAGCACAACGGATGAGACATTGCCTTTTCCGTCGTAAAGCGGAAAACCCCATATACTGATATCGACAAAACTCCCGTCTTTCTTACGGCGGCGAGCCTCAAAACCGGTGAGGCTTTCACCCGCCATTAATCGATCCAGCAAAGAGCGTGCTTCTTGAAGCTTATCCGCCGTGATAGAGGGGGCAATCTGACCTACCACCTCGGCTGCTTCATACCCGAAGAGCTTTTCAGCGGCGGGGTTCCAGATGGTAATCATTCCGTCGAGTCCGGCTGCGATAATGGCTAGCGGTGAAGTCTTAATAAAATCGAGAATCTTATTGTTTATGGTCCCCAGAGTCTGACCAATCTCATTTTCTTCGGAAAGGGGAGTGACAAAGATGGCAATGAAATCAGGCTTGGTTGCCTGGTGGGGTAATACAAACAAAGAAAAGTTCGCCCAAAACACCTTGTTAGTTTTTGATAGGGCGGGTACCTTGATTTCGAAGAATTGGTTCTTTCCTTTAGCCAACGCTAAGAGTATATCGAGCAATTTTGTTCGGTAATCATCCACGATGGTCGATTCGATATGTCCTGTTGCTATATCCATTTGCTCGAACGTAAAGAGTCGGCAAAAGAATGGATTTGCGTACGCAAAACTTCCATCAGCATGAACAACAGCTGTAGATAAGGGTGCGGTATCGAGGAAAGATTTGAATTGGCAAACGCTTTTAATACAGGGTTCAGATCCGATAAGCGAAGAAAAAAAATTTGTCTGAAATGAGGTAATAAATTCTGTCGTTACTCGGTCGCTAGCTCTTTCTTCATTTTCTGTAAATTCCGACGACATTGTTAGTTCGTTCCATTCGTGTTCCCCGTCTTCCCAAAAAACAAAAGAGTCTTAAGTTGTCCCTGGGTACTGATATATGGCTTTACAAAAAAAGGCATGAAGCCCGCGTGAGCGGCTGCCCTCATCAGTGATTTCTTTTTTGGAATTTCCAATATTAGGACGGCATCAGCATCCTTTTCCTCCGAATCGGTTCCTTTATCATCTGGGGGTAGCCTTTGCTCGTCGAGGTCGGCGATCAAGACGCCCGGAGTTGCGAGCGCTTCATAAGCTTTCGCAAAAAATCTTGCACGTTCAGTAGTATTAAATTCAACCGGACCATTCCAAAGCCAATAGATGATTCCAAAGCGCTCCTTATACGTTTCGGATAGAGTGAGAAAATTCTCCTTAATCAGGTGCACATTTGTTCTATCTGGAAATTGTCTTTTGATCTGTTGCCAAAACACATCGGCCAGTGTGGGTGCGCTTTCTATTACGTGAACATCCGTTGTGGGTACCGTAGAGGTTAATAGCCGTTTTACTACCCGCCCAAAGCCAATGCCAATATCGAGTACGGCATGAGAACCCAGTAGACGGGTAGGGTCAAACAATCGACCCGCTCGCCATTGTGCGATCCGCTCGTCGATTCTAGGCTCAGCCACCGCGGCATCCAATGCGGCCGAAAGCTGCTTCAGCTTCGCAACCGGACTGAGCAGTGTCATGGATTTCAAAAGGCCCAGCTCCCTTTCGGACATTCCATCCAAGATGAGATTAGCCATGTCTAGGTCGGGACAAGCCCCGGTTTTTGGATCATAGACCCCACTCAATTGCGCAAATTCGGCAAGGGCTGCAGGTCCCCGACCACTTCGCGCGAGCATCTCATAAAAAGGAACCACGTGCCGATTGATTTCCCTGGCACAGTGGGAAAAGGCAGGCGCACGCTTACTACCCGTTACCTCCTTGGGGGACACTCCGGCGCACAATTCGCTGGTCCCAAGAAGCATTACTATGGCTGCCACACTTAGTCGAGAAACGAAACTCATCAGGTTCACTTTAAATTAAATTCCCTACCGTAAGAGTTAGGAAATACGGAAATGACGCTAAAAGTCAACGGGTTTTTCTCCACGCTCGGGTGGCTAGAGCGATGGCATTTCTGTCCAATAGATTGACAACCGGGAAGTTGTTCAATGTGGTCACCATATCTGCATTTCTGAAACTTTTCTGGGAAGACTGACCAAAGGTTCTACAAAAATTGCACCAGCCTATTCTTAGGGGAGAGGTATCGTTTTTGCAGGAAAGAGCAGAGAGCTCTTCGTATCGCCCCCATCTTGCTAATGGTTTCACATGTTTTAGGGAATTCCACCATAGAGTTTTGTTTTGCTTAAGAGAAAGGAATTGATTGCTTTCCGCTTAACCTCCCTCGTTCTGTCAGGGAAGAAAGGACGTATGTGAGCTCACCAATCGAAATCGTTTCAGCCGTTTTTTCACAGTATTTCGATTGGATTATGTTTGCCGCAATGGGGTTAGTTGCGCTCTGGTCTGTCTCAAGAAGAAACGGCAAGCAAAGGCATGCCCGGCAGTTGCTGAGAAAGGCGATTCACGAAGATGCTACGGCTATTTCACTTCATCCGGAAGTTGATCCACGACGTTGCACGGGTTGCGGGACATGTACTGCGGCGTGTCCGGAAGGTGAGGTTTTACAACTGGTCAAGCATCGCTCCGTTCTTGTTGCGCCTGCCAAGTGTGTTGGCCATGGAGAATGTGAGCGTGCATGTCCCATGGGTGCGATCACTCTCGTTTTTGGTACAAAGACCCGCGGTATAGATATTCCGAGAATCACTTCCGATTTTGAGACAAACGTGCCAGGCGTATATATCGCTGGAGAGCTTGGTGGAATGGGGCTCATTCGAAACGCCGTTAAACAAGGGCATCTGGCAGCCAAACATGCATTAGAAAATCTGAGAACGATTGGAGGGCACACGGATACGGATATTCTAATAGTGGGTGCTGGACCCGCCGGGATGTCTGCATCACTGACCGCGGTGGCAGCCAAGAAACGTTATTTATGTATCGAGCAGAACAGCTTTGGAGGAACGGTAGCGAATTTCCCTCGACAGAAAATTGTTATGACCTCTCCAGTTGTGCTGCCAATAGTGGGACCCCTGAAATTTAAGAGTAACAAAGTTCCTAAAGAGGAATTACTGGAGAAGTGGGAAAGAATCAGAAAAGCAACAACACTGAAGATCCAGGAAGCGATCACGTTTCGCGGTTTCGAAGTTCACAATGGCATCTTTGTCGTTGCCACCAGTGCTGGACTCATTCGAACCCGGAAAGTCATTCTGGCAATGGGTGTGCGGGGTACTCCTCGCAAGTTGGGTTTACCAAACGAAGATCTGCCTAAGGTGACCTATCATCTGGTTGATCCGCAGCAATATCGGAACCGATCGATTGCCATTGTCGGGAGTGGGAATTCGGCGGCTGAGGCTGCGATTGCACTGGCGAATCCTCGTTATGAAAACAAAGTTACGCTGCTGGTGCGAGGGCAGGGGCTATCACGCTGTAATGATGAGAATGAAAGAAATGTTTCCGCGCTTATCGCTGAAGATCGAATACAAATGCTGACGGCCTCGGAGGTGAAAGAAATCGACCGGGACTTTTTAGTGGTTCAACAAAAGGAACAAACGGTTCAACTGCCGAATGATTATTTGTTGATCCTGGCAGGCACTGAATTGCCGCATAAGTTTTTGATGGGGTTGGGGATAGAGATTGAAAAGAAATTCGGAGAACCGTTGGCGACGAAATTACCTGACAGGAAAGCGTTATGAAAGGGCGTGTTCTACAAGTTATTCCGCTTGTTCTTGGACTTGTCGGCTGCGGGCTTGAAGCTCCGAGAGTGGTCGATCCAAGTATGCAAAACGCAAGCTTTGATCACAGTGGATCGGGCGGCTCCTGCCTATCGTGCCATGAACAGCAACGTCCCCGGCCAATCAATAGTATCAGCCACGGAGGTGGACTGGATTGCATGCGATGCCACAGGCCGGGAAGCTGGACCACCCAGTTATTCTTCGACCATTCGCCCATGCCCACCTCTTGTATGGTCTGCCACGAATCTCGAAGGCCTGCTCCAGTGAATCGGGTAGCCCATGGAAATGGGAATGATTGTGTGAGTTGCCACAGTGTTCAGTCTTGGGTGACGGTGACGTCATTATTCAGTCATTCGCCTGCGCCTGTGGCTTGCAGTAACTGCCATGAAAGTCGACGACCCGCCGCTATTGGCGGGGTAATCCACGGAAGTGGTAACGATTGTGTTTCTTGTCATACGCCTTCGTCCTGGGTAACGGTGACGTCATTATTCAGTCATTCGCCAGCACCAACCTCGTGCAATAGTTGCCATGTGACGCGAAGGCCAGCAGCCGTAAACGGTTACGCACATGGCGCCAATCTCGACTGTGTGAGCTGCCATAGGACCGGGTCCTGGACAGCCAATATTTCTTTCAATCATTCGCCAGCACCAACCTCGTGCAATAGTTGCCATGTGACGCGAAGGCCAGCAGCCGTAAACGGTTACGCACATGGCGCCAATCTCGATTGTGTGAGCTGCCATAGGACCGGGTCCTGGACAACCAATATTTCTTTTAATCACTCGCCGCTGCCAGGCAGCTGCAACCAGTGTCATGATAATGGACGGCCGACAACGGGGTTGCGCAATGCTGCCTATACCGGAAGTGCGCCCTATGCGACAAGTGGCCTGTATGATAGTTCACATTATCGACGGAATGATTGTTATAAATGTCATCTGCCACCCAGCCAAGGGCAGGTGGCCTGGCGGTTTAATCACACCACTGCGAGCGGCGCTAATAGTGATTTTTGCCTGCCATGTCATTTTCCGGACGGTCGAAACCAGCACGCGAGCCAATCAAGCTATTTTGTGGGCGATGGACGATGCTACCAGTGCCACACAACGCGCAAAAGCTTTGCCAATTGAGCTTGATTCTGGGTTATTCTAAGGAAAAGTATTCTTAGGCGCACACAGACAAGGGAGTTTCAACCATGACCTTTTCCTTCTTTGTGATCCTTTGGCTGGTTATTACGGTTTTGCTATCCGTTGAGTTTTATCTCCTTAACACGTTGCCCTCCTTGAGCGTTTGCCATTTTGTGCAATCCCATACGGGGCTGTTCGATGGCCTGAGCCTTTCCCCTGAGCCGGGGCGTCCGATTAGCTGGCTGCTCGGGTGTGCGGGTTTTACCTTCATGTTGCTCACCAATCTTTATATTATTCGGAAAAGAGTGCCTCTGTTTGCGAATTGGGGTCGGCTTTCCGGATGGCTCAATGTGCATATTTTTTTCGGGCTGCTCGGACCCACGCTCATTATTTTTCACAGTAATTTTAAGGTGCGGGGCCTTGTGAGCGTGAGTTTCTGGAGCATGATCATCTCTGCCGTGAGCGGAATTGTGGGGCGTTATTTTTACATCCAGTTATTGCGCCAGGGTTCGGAGCTGGAACAAATATCTGGGTACTGCGCAGACTATTTAGAAAAAGCGAGGGCCAAGGTTTCCTCTGAAGTTTCAGAGCAAGCGCTTACTGTTCTGAAAGAGCGGGCGCTGAGATGGGCGGGCGTGCCTAAAGGTCCGGCCACTTCACTGGGTCTACTGGGCGCTTTGGCTGCATCTGTAATAGGTGATGTGCGCTTGATGATTATGCCTCCTCGCACCTCAAGCCACTTTCCAGTAAAAACGAGATATGCTCTTGAAAAATATGCCTTAGCGAATCGGCGTCTTTTTTTTATCGATTATTTTCAGCAATTGATGGGGTACTGGCATGCTTTTCATATTCCATTCGCTGTTTTTATGTACCTGGTTGGTGTGATCCATATCGTGGTTGCCGTGCTTTTCAGTTCGGGGCATTAGCAAAAATGAATACGGTCAGATTCGGTGGAATTTGTGGGTGGATGCTTCCAGTCCTATTTTGCACCTTTTGCTTTCTATCGGCGCAAACGTACGCCCTGAAGTACACGGGCCGAATCCTTTTGGGAAGTTTTACGTCACGCGAGAGATTCGGAGTTCCCTCGGCAGGGAGCTACTCAAACGACTTTGCAACTCTATCGGAGCGTCTGCGTCTGAATGTATCCGAAATCGCCAATCGAAACCTTCAATTCACATTGGACTTGCGTGATAAGCATGATTTTTTCGATAAACTTGATCGCGAGCGGTTGGAGCTGACTGGAAACAATACGTTTCAGGTGCGACAACTTTCCTCGCATTATGAAAATGCATCCCATTCACTGTTTGGGACGATTGGGCGGTTTCCAGTGTCTGAGGCTGGTGACACGCATGCCGATGGAGTGGAATTTGGAGGGTGTCTTAGCCGCAGTACGCGGTTAGCTGGGTTTGCTGGGCTGAACCCAAAGACTGCGGGAAGAACGTATCTTGAGTTTACGCCACAGGCCCAGGCGTTTGGTGCTTATTTACTTTACGAACCCGTCAACCGATCCTGGAATCAGTACCTTTATCTTACCAATGCGGTGAGCGCTCAAATGGTAAGCGGAGTGACTGACAGGTTATTTTGGTTCAGCAATTTGGTATGGCAGTGGAATTCTGGGAATCGATTGGTGACTTTGCTGTACCTGGATTTTATTCCTCGCTTGTATGTTCAGAACGGTCAACTGTCTTACTTCCATGAATGGATGAAAAATTTGTCAACCACTTTAGCCGTCTCAATTATCGACGTCATTGAATATTCCAGGCGTTCCGGCCTGCGGGAAAGATTGGAGCCGAGTCCGTATCGAGAGGGTTCTGTAAGTGCGCGCTATGTTTTCAGCCCGTCGCTAAATCTTGTCGCATCCGGGCTTTACGGTTCCCGCTTGGCGGATTCGCTGCTGAAAAAGGAGGTAAGTCTTGGGCTTTCGTCGCCCCGCTTATTTAGCCCGCATTTTTCCGGATATGCCACGCTAGGGGTTCGTCATCATTTTACCAGCGACGATATCGTGATGCGTGTTGGGCTAGGATATTACAGCCAGCTGTGGGAGATCACTGTGGACCAAAACTACAGTATTGAGAAAGACAACAATGGTACCACCGATCATCCGATAGTCTCGGAAGGGGCTATTGCCCTTTATCTTTCTCGCGCACTTTACGGTACGTGTTCTGTGCAATATGCGCACGATCAAGCCGTCGATATTTTCAGCACCTTTCTTCAAATCGGATACCGTTTCGGAAATGAAGCCATTCCGACTGTTCGTGATGGTGCGCCTCCGAGAGGGCGATTGTGAGGCTTGTGGTTTACAGCTGGGTTGCTTTTTGTGTTTTAACGTCGCTTTATGCCGTGCAGGAGGGAGAGGGGCTGCTGAATAAGCTGATTACTCCCGGTCCTTTAATGGAAGGACATCGTGATTTGGAAAGTTCACAATGCTTAAAATGTCACGGTTTGGGAAAAGGTCTTCCCGATAGCAAGTGCCTTGAGTGTCATAAGGAAATCGGCGAGCGTCTTAGTGCCAAGCGGAGCTATCACGGGTTGGTGAAAAAGCCTTGCATCAGTTGTCATAGCGATCACAAGGGCAGGGACTACGATTCTACCGAGGTGATAGCGGGCCGTTTTGATCATGCGTCCACTGGGTTTGTCCTCAGCGGAAAACATGAAAAGCTGGAGTGTAACAAATGCCATCTCGAAAAAAGGACCCAAAAGCGCACTCGAAAAACCGACCTTCGTTATCTAGGGGCCACAACCAGTTGTACGGGTTGCCATAAGAAAAACGACGTGCACTCTTTTATGGGGGAATATGCAAAGACCGATTGCATCCAATGTCACTCGGTAAATTCCTGGAAAAAAGATGTTCGCTTTGAGCATGAGAATAAAATTCGCTTTAAGCTTGAGGGAGCGCATAAGTCCATGGCATGCAAACAATGCCATTTACCAAAGGGGCCCGCTTCTGTCCGGTATCAATGGAGCGATCTGGAGAACAATGGTTGTCTAGCCTGTCATCAAGATTATCACCTATTTGGAAACGCAGTATCTCCGACCGTGGGCTCGCTATTAAAGTGCGAACGTTGCCACAATGAGGCTAGCTGGAAACAATTCAAATTTGATCATAATAAACAGACTCAGTATTCTATTGATGGAAAACATGACAAAGTCCCGTGTACAAAATGCCACATAGTAAGCAGCCAGAAGGGTGGCGAACGGATTTATCATTGGCAAGATCTCAGCACGAAAACCTGTGAGGTTTGCCATGTCAATCCACACAGAAACAGTTTCAGTGCTCCATTACTTGCCAAAAAATGCACCGATTGCCACAGTACTTCCGGCTGGAAAATGTCGTCCGCTGAAAGGGCGGGATTTAATCATGAACAGAACACGAGGTTTCCGTTAACTGGCAAACATAAAGCGCTTAACTGTGAGAAATGCCACCGCAGTGGCCAGCAGCAAATTTATAAATTCAAAAGTTCTGATACCCAGTTCTGCGTAAGTTGCCACCCCAATGGGCATATCGACCAATTCAGTGCTGGATTTGCGGCTCTGTCGTGCGGTCAATGCCATACCAGCGAAAACTTCACTGTCCGACGGGAATTGGATCACGATACAACACGGTACAAACTGGAAGGCAAACATTTAAAGGTTGAGTGCGGCAAGTGTCATGTTCCAACCGAAAAAAGATTTGAGAATGCTCCCTACCGCAGAAAAGCAAAATTCCTATTTTCAGACCTTGAACAGAAGAACTGTGCTGCTTGTCACAAAGATCCCCACAGAGGCGATTTTGGAACTCAATGCTTGAGCTGCCATTTGCTCAGGGGATGGAAAGTGACGCGCGACTTCCATCGCAACTTTCTGCTATCAGGCGTTCATTACACTCTTGAGTGTGTTCAGTGTCATAAACATGAACGACGCCTTGCGGGTTTAAGTGATTGGTGCGTCCTTTGCCATCAAAAGGATGATGCACACAATGGCACACTCCCCCAGTGCGGAAATTGTCATCGGCAAAATTTATGGGAAAACTCCCAGTTCCGACATTCGCTCACTAACTTTCCGCTCCGGGGAATGCACCGAACCCTCGATTGTATGGCTTGTCACGGCCGGGGCATTTATAAGGGGGCTTCAAGTCAATGCATCGATTGTCATTTGGGAGATGCCACCGCGGTATCGTCTCCCGTTCACAGTATGCCCCAGTTCCAGCAGTGTGAAAGCTGCCACAATCAATTCGCCTTTTGATGGCTGGCTTGTTATTCTGCCCGCTTGAGTGGGGTGAGGGCATGAAAAAAACGAACGGTATTCTTTTTTTGATGGGTTTAATCTTGTGTGGTTCGTTGAATGGTGAATATGTCGATGATTTGGCACAATGGACACTGCGCTTTTCTGGTGCACGGTCGCTGCGTGTGGCAATGCCGGCCTGTTTCGGGACCGCTTCCTACCGCTATCGGCTTCCCTCTATCGCCCATATCCAATCTTTCCGAAAAACGTTGGCAAAAATGGTGAGCGACGAGGGGCCCAGGGGCCTTGCGTTTGCACATGAGGATGTGGGGAACAAAGACCATCTTGTTGATCTGCAAACGGGAAAAGCAGTGCCAGCCCGTTGGTCCGATCAAGGTCTTGTTTTCTGTCTGTGTGATCGGCGGTTCACGCATACGAACCACTGTGCTCCTGGAGGAGCATTGCCACCCCTAGGTAAACCCTTTCTAGCTAGACGTGATGATTTAGATGCCGTTTCTGATCAGTGGACCGATCCAGTAACCGGCGATACCTGGCGCTTTGCGGGCCCGGCTCTCGCTTGGAAAGATGCAATGGCCGCCTGTGGTGGCGGTTGGGAGCTGCCCGAATACCCCGTCATTTCGCATGCAGCACTTCGGATTTACAACTCAGAACTTGGGAAAAAGATCGTCGCCTCTGATAGTCGTGTGGTTTGGTCGGCCACGGAATTTGAAGCCCATTCGGCAATGGTTGTGTATATTCCCCGAGGCGACGCTTCTGCGACAGGAAAACAATGGTTGTATCCGGCTCTGTGCCGGTTGCCTGCGAGAGAGTAATACCCAGATCTTTTTCTTCCCTTTATGGGAGAGTGAGATTGATGGGGTTAAGGTTGGCCATCTCATTGCTTGAGTCACCGATAGCAAAATCCCAGCTTTCCTGGCCAAGCTGTCCGGAGCTATTTCTCCCCCAGCATTTGATTTCGTTTGTGACCAGAACAGCGCATGTATGTTCCCAGCCCGCGCTTATCCACTTTGCAGCAGCTCCCAGGGTGCTCGGTTCGAGCGCGTTGCCTATATCGCCAATGGTCCAACCTCTCTCCGACTCATAATCTGTCTGCCCTAATTGTCCCGCGTTATTAGACCCCCAACACTTAACACTCCCATCATCCAAAAGGGCACAGGTATGGGTTTTACCGGCAGTAATCTGGATTGCTTTCAGTCTTGATCCATCTAGATGCGTTCCCAAATCAACATCCATGAAAGTTTGGTCGGGTGATACGCCGATGGCGCGACCATACGTATCGCTCCAATACTCATCCGCACGTCCCAGCTGCCCGTTGTAGCTATAGCCCCAGCATTTCACATAGCCATCTTCAAGAAGGGCGCAACTGTGTTGGTGGCCAGTGGCAAGCGCTAAGGGCTTTCTACTTCCCAGTTGCACAAAGGCGCTTCCTACTTCACCAGCCGCATCGCCGATTTTGAGTGTGTTGCCTGAGTTGAGCAAGCCAAGTCCCAATTGACCATTGTCGTTATTTCCCCAGCACGTCACAGTATCATCATCCAAAATGGCACATGAGTGATTGCTTCCGGCAGAAATTGTAATCGCTTTGCTGGTTCCGAAATTGATGGAGCGTACATTGTTCATTGAATTGGGTGTATCGCCTACTGAAGGTGTGGCATCGTCCCGACCTAATTGGCCATAATCATTATTTTTGCCCCAACATTTGAGAGCGCCGTCTTGCAAGATGGCGCACGTGTGCGCTGCACCTATTGCCACAGACGATATGGGGGCAGGCGAGGGGGGTGCCGTCGGATCCGTATTTTCTCTGTAAAGTTTCGGAGTTTGGGGGGTGTTTTGTTCGGTGGAGTTTTCCAATCCGAGCTGGCCGTTCCAATTATTGCCCCAGCATCTTAACGTATTGTCCGAAAGGACTGCGCACATATGTTCGCTGGTGCTGGCCGCAGTCGCCAGTGTTTTCACGGTAAGTCCGCTTCCAAAATCGATGGCATCGAGATCAGTGATTTCTCCAATCTGGTCGCCGATTGCTCCGTCGTCGCCCGTGTCTCCAAGACCAAGCCCCACTTGTCCGTAAGAATTATCGCCCCAGCACTTGACCACTCCGGAACTGTGTTTGGCACAGACATTTTTGTTGGATGCAAACACCATGACTGAAGGAGTTACGGAAATTGTAACCGTTGCGTGATTGGAATCTCCTGAGGCATTTGTCATATGAAAAACAAATGAGTCGAAGCCGGTAAAGTTGGCGTTGGGGGTATAGGTGACAATCCTGTTCACTGGGTTTGAGAGTGTGCCATAAGCGGGAGCGGTATCCATCGTGAACGTCAGTCCTTGATAGGTGGCAGGTGCAAGTTCAATAGTGAGCGCTTGTCCTTCCATCACTTGCAACGATCGGCTGCTTGCGGTCAGCGGCCCGCTCTGTACGGCCGGTATGTTAACGGTGATTTCTGCAGGTTCAGAATCCACAAAACCGTCATTGGCTATGAAGGAGAAGCTATCTGTTGCGCCCGAGGTCACCGCCGGATCGGGAGTGTAGGTGTAGCTGCCTGGGGCGGATTGCGAGAGCGCTCCATATTGTGGCGATAAAAGAAGTTGATAGGTTAGCGGATCGCCCTCCGGATCAGTCGCAACCAGGGTGATGGATAACGGGCTTCCCGGCTGCGCTGTTACAGTTTGTGACTGTGCGACCGGGGGGTGGTTATCGCTGGGAGCAAGGATTGTAATCGTTACGATGGCTTCATTGGATTCCCGGCCAGGCGAAACTATTTTATAAGAGAATTGATCCTCTCCTAGAGCAACAAAATAAGGGGAATAAACAAAAACTCCTTTGGCGGAGTCACGCAGGGTAACCACCCCTTTAGTGGGTTTCTTCACGATTTTATAGCGCACGAGAGTACCTCCCGTTTCGCCTCCAAACTTGGATTCAACGGAAATTCCCAGCCGAGTGGTAATGCGTGCGTCGGATGCTAATAGTTGCACTTGGTTACTGGTTTGCTTTCGCTGAACCGGGATGCAGCTGCATAAAATGGGCAGCATGAGATAAAAATAAATCCATTTCGATTGGCGCGGGCTTTGGACCATTTTAATATCCTCAGGCGTTTCGGTTAATGGGAAGGTGCCTATTTGTTGGTCGGAGAATTATGAAAGGCGAAGGCACCGGTTACTTCTGTATTCTGCAAGTGTGATGCCATTGGTTATTGCCGAATTCCGCAGGGTTGTGCGTCTGAAAAGTTGAAAAATGCAGTTGAAATAGTCAGTGCCAAGGCAAATGAACTGTTTTTTAAACCGACAGACTAAATGCCCGACGTCCAAACTAATTTCTGCCTTGGAGAGTGAAAAAGAACCCGACTGTCCCTGTCTAAAGATTGGACAGATTATGAAGCTACTTGCTTATTCTAGCCTCACTTCACAAACCGATACTGCGTGCGGGGGCCATTGCCAATGCGCTCAATTGTGCCGTCGCTCTGCAATTGTTGCAGAAGTCGCAAAGTGGATCGTGTCGATAGCCCCAACTGGATGGCTGCCTCTTTTGCAGAAAAAGGCCCCGAGCTTAACGTGTGTTTTGCTCTAGAAGCCAAGAGCTTACTTTTTGTATCGAGAAAGCCTTGACGGTAAATCTTGATTGAGCAGGGGCGCAAGGCCTGAAGGGAATAATAGCCCAGTTTTTCTGAAACCATGAGAGGGAGCTTATGTGCCCGGAACCATCCCTTAAGCCTTCTGACCGCTTCGTGGATGCGGGCCGGTGAGGTGACCGGATTATAGAATTCATCTGGATAGAGGTAGCGATAAGCAACCGCAACCCTGAGAGGTCGATAAAAATCCGAGACGAGTGCCAAAAGCAATTTATGCATAACCTGCCCGGCCTTTAAGCCGCCTGCGCCAGGGTGTCCGAGAAGAAGATCGAGTGCGTTACCGGATGATCCATTGATTTTCCAAACATAATGGTCCGGAAGTTGGAAATCCCAGTGGATGGAATCCAGAAGCCGTTTTCTGTAGCACTCAAACGGCGTGCCGAAATACAGGTGAGCGAGTAACGAGCGGTCCTTAAGCCCCAACGCGCGTACTCGATCACAGTCGCGAACGGTTTCCCAATTGGATTGGTCTTGAGCTTGTTGACGGACAGAGGCCAACTCCGCAAGGGCTGAGGCCTTATTTCTTGCTTTCTCAAAATTCATAACTGCTGTCCATTTGCGCACAAAAAGTTGGCCGAGGCTTAGAGTGTCTTCAAAAAGCTTGGCTGCTTTTTCCAAACATGTGCGAGCCTCTGCCCAACGTGATTGTTGGATCAAACTCTGAGCAGACAGTTCAAGACAATTGCCATACAGCAAGTTGAGCTGCCGGCTATGCGTATATGCGAGCAGTTCGCGAGCCAGCGTATCGGCCTGTTGGTAGTGGCTTCCAGCAATAAACGCGGCAAGCAAGTTTACTTTGCCAACCGTCCTAGCATAGTCGTTAAGATCTTTGCAGCTCACATAACGTTCTAGGATAGGGATGGATTGTTCGTAATTCCATTGGGCAAATAATGCAAACGCTTCAAACAACAGTGCATCGGGAACTCGTGTACTATCCACCACTCTCAGCAAAGCTAATGCTTCCTCTGCAGCACCCAGATACGTCAAACTGGCAGCATACTCTGAACGTTCCTCATCGGTGGCTACCCATAGTTTGCTTCCCGTTGGACGTACGATGGGATGAAGCAGTCGAACAGAAAGATAAGGCAGGCCCGCCCGCCTGGCTAAGGCAGCAAAGCGATGGATTTCTTGACGACCAATTTTCTTATCTAAAACACTTCGCAATAACTTGCGCGCTTGCTGGCTTGCCCCTTTTCGTATGAGAGATTCGATTTCATCAAAGGGTTCTTTCATCTTAAGAAAATTATGGCAGTGTACTACTGGTTTGCACAGGCAAAAAGCGCTTTGATTATAGACGAGGAGATCGCTCCGGGGAAAACGCGCATTTCGGCGATGTGTCCTTTCCAAAAGCCTTTTGAAGGAGGCGGTCTCACACCATATTCACCAAAACGACCTAAATAAGCACTCACAAACGATCGGATGGTGCCCTGCGCATCGTTCAGCAGAGAGGAGGCGGTGTTTCCTTTAATCCCATCGACGTATGTTTCGAGCTGGTTGCTACGTTTAATGAGGGCAACATGATGGAAACTGCCGGGCGTAAGTGCAATGCCAGAATCAACGGAAATGTTTGTTCCTGCATAGACTCCAAAATTTCCATTTGGTAATAGCAACAATTCCACTCCGCCTGCATATCGATTGGTCCAATCCACATTAGATAGAATGGCGCGTGGGGGGCAATTAGGGGAGCAGTCCGTTACATAAGCCAAGGCATCAGCGTCCCGACTAACCCACGCAGATATTGTAAACTCTCCTGTGTCGACTTGGTTAAATACGGTAGTGGCGGGCTGGGAAATCTGTCCATTATCCTTTGCATTTGCAAGCTGGTCCGAGCTTGGAAGTTGGAAGTAGTGAGCTGAATCAAGAATTGATTTCAGATCGTCTGGATAGCACGCCGAATTTTCAGAAGGAAACAGAATGGGAGTACGTCCGAGGAGTTTGGCGGTACGCATGGCCAACATGGCTCCCGCGAGATTAAGCGCTTCTCTTCCGCCACCAATAGCAGAAAAGAAAGAAGGTACGGATTCTTTGTCCGAAATATAATAGCCTTCCGGGTGAGCTTCATCTTTGTGTGGAATCTTATGAAGAAGCTCATGGGTTAAAAGCATTAACAAAGAGACCGGAGTCAAGTAGCGAACGGTCTCGGTATGAAATGTAATGGGGCCTTCAGGACCGAGCTGCGTGAGGGCTGCGACTGAGGGCAAAATGCCTGCTGGATCCAACAGCGGAGCGTCCTGAAGTTCATAAGGGACCGAGTGGGTGGAGGTGATCTCGATCAGATGATCAATCGTTTCATCAAGGAGGGACTTGGCAAAACGTTTCTGAGGTTCGGTCGCTGTCCGTACTTTGTTAAAGACATAGTAATCACTGATTTCGCAACCGGTACAATCACCCCAATCGTCTGGTTCAAATCCATCTCGATATAAATGAAGAGTAGTGAGGACAGTTTTACGGGCTGATTCAAGCGCGATGTTGTCGCCTCCACCGTAGCCCGAACCGTTTCCACTGCCCGATGGGGCGGTAGCTTGTTTTGAGCTCGAGCAGCAAACCAGTCCAATGAGACTGGTGAGTAGCAAGACGGCAACTAAACTATGTCTAATCGTTTTTTTCATGATGTGCGGCGACTTTCTCTATTCTTTGAGCAAGGGACATGCCAAACCTTTTTAAAGCGATGGCGGAAGCTGACAGGTGTTTAAGATTTGTCGTCGTAGAATGGTCACATTGTTTTTCGGCATCATTTTAAGATGTTAGACTGTAAAGCTTGTTGTGTCTGCCTTGATTGGCGAAATTCTAGTGGTTTTACAGCATGTTGCTTACCCGTTGCTGTCATGCCATCTGTGTAAAGGCGGGTCTGGAAATAGTGGTTGGTGTACTAGTTCGCAGACCCCGCCTCTCTATCGGTATTTGTGCATGTACGTGATTGCTCGGTAAGATGCATCATCTTATGGGGTGAGGCACATAGGGTAATGATGTTCTCAAGCTGATGGTCGCCTCCCTTTGAAATGGGC
>JACQOU010000147.1 GCA_016207775.1 Deltaproteobacteria bacterium | reverse complement strand
GCTTCGTACGCTCGTTGGGAAAATCTGCCGGTGGGTTTATCGAGCTTTGCCAGAACAACCAATAAATCGTAGTCACTTTCGTCGTTCCCTGTCCCTTTGGCCCTTGAACCAAAAAGATAGATCTTCTGTGGCACAAATTCATTAACAAGCCGTTCAACAATTTCATTCAACAGCGGATCGTCTGAATGATGCTTAAAACTTTTGATTTTCTTTTTCACGCAGGCACTATAGCTCACACTTGGGCGCCATTCAAATTCCAGGTGAACAGGGTAGTGGAAGCAAGCCTTATTGGCAGCGCATTTGTTGATCGGACAACTACCAGTCTTACCCTGGCTGGGAAGATGCCGGTGCTATTAACTGTAACGTTTTGTGCATGGGTTAGCCGGTACTATTCCCCTGCCGTGCAGCCTTAATGACGTTCAACCCTTTACCCCATTAGACCGAGCGACTACTTGACGTCAAAACGCTTTAGCGATATTCTTATTTTTGGTGATTATATGAAAAGTGAATCCAAAAGAGCTACAGTGTACTTCGATCCGAAACTTCTTAGGGCAATCCAGCTGAAGGCGGTCGAGACGGAGAGCTCCGTATCAGCCATCATTTCTGAGGCTATTAAGACCTATTTGAGTGAAGATGCAGAGGACTTGGCCGCATTTGATGAACGAGCTAAGGAACCGGGAGTTTCTTTTGAACAAGTTCTTAAGAAGCTCAAACGTGATGGCAAAATATAATATTCTTATCAAACGATCGGCCCAGAAGGAATTGGAGACCCTCCCCAAGATATATCTGGTTCCCATTACTAAGCTGATTGCGTCCTTGGCAAACAATCCCAGACCGAATGGTTCTGAAAAACTCTCGGGCGATGAAAAGTATAGAATCCGCAAAGGCCCATACAGGATCATCTATTCAATTCATGAAAACGAACTCGTGATTTGGGTCGTGAAAATTGCGCACCGAAAGCAAGCGTATCGCTAGCACCAACGACTTGAGTACCCCGATTGCTGACCAATCAAGAACTTAGGGTCTTGACTGAGCGACAGCCAGCGGAAAAGGCTTTGGCAGATGTTCGGCAAGCGACAAAAGTTTCGAGCAATGTCCTCGCGACGATATCGGTAGACTTCGACTTGTTGACGAGTCAGAAAATCACCGTGAAAATATAGGTATTGTTATTAAGGGCATTCAAAATTCCAAAGAATTGCACCCTGTATTTCGCACTAATCTGTGTGCTTGTATCATCTTCGACGACAGCGAGTGAATTGCTCGAGCAGTGGCTAAAAGGCCTAGGATCAAACAACGCTCTTAGTCGAAAGTCCGCCGCTGAATCACTTCGGAACTACGGTCCAAAGGATGAAGCGGAAAGAGCCCGGATTCGGATTGCACTCATTAACGCAACGTTGCCCTCCAAGGGTATGGATCATTACCCAGATCGTCTACAGTCTAATATGGCTATTGTACGTGCTTTAGAAAGACATGGTCAGCAAGATGGCAGATATGTTAGGTGGTTGCTTAAAATTGCGGTAAACTTTGAGTATGACGACGAAGTGAATGATCACGCTGTATCTCAGTTAAAGAAGATCTCGCGGGAAAACCCAACGGCGATAGAGTACTGGGTGAAAGAAGATCCTGCGTTGTCTGTGGAGGCGGCCAGTATCCTTATTGGAGAGGGAAAAGGTACCCCGCAAATCCTTGAGGAGTTATCTGGCAATTATCAGGGATTTGAGACCGCTACTCCCTGGGTTATGGCTGGCCTGGCGAGTGCTCTTAAGGCTGCCAAGACAAGGGGAATAAGGTTGACTGATAAGGCCACTGATAATCTTCTTTCAATGGTCGAAGCAATTGCTTCTCATCTTGAGAAATGGGCTAAGGGAGGAACACACTATTTTTTCCGTCCCGATGAGATGGACTTATTGGAAACTACAGGACTCGTCGCTAAAGAGCTGCTCGAATCGGGAAAACCATCAAAAAGGTTAGCGGACGTGGCCCGGAGACTCAGCGTGGTCGCCAATAAGTTCCCAGGTGACAAAAAAGCTTCGCGTGAGATGGCTCAAACACTCCAAGATCTGGCTGCAACTTGCACGGCTGCTTTTCAGAAACTTAAATACTAGCTCCCCCGGTATAAGAAGTACTCGAGCCCATCCTTTCTTTTATCTGTGGCCAATGTCGTCCGTGCTATTGCCGCAGGCACACATATCGCTCCGAACTGTTGGACAATAGTGAACATCACTCAGCGACAAAGACAGCTCATCACATTGCTATCGGTCACGACCGTAGTGAGATGATCAGACGTTGTCCCTATTGGATAACTCCCCTGTGTTTCCTGCCCAGAAGGTCGGGAAATCCTTCTTCGCCACAAAGAGATTATGCATGCGACAAAGGCATCTCAGATTGTCGATGTCGTGGCTGCTGCCACCCTTCGCCCAGGGTCTGACGTGATCGATTTCAAGATGCGCCTTTTGGTTGCAACGGACACCGTTCGGTCCAACATACGTACACCTAAACTCATCCCTCTGCTTTACGTCGCGCGCGAGACGTGTCGGAACATAGCGGGTGTGCCTCTTGGGAGTGGAAACCCTGGTCTTTTTTTCCCTGACGTAGCTCCTCAGGACCTTCTTCAGAAGGTTCACGGCATCCTTCTCCCCGGCAATGCGTTTTGCCTCCTCAAGAAGGGAGCTTAACTCCT
>JACQOU010000033.1 GCA_016207775.1 Deltaproteobacteria bacterium | reverse complement strand
CTCCAATTTGAATTCGGTTATCGACTAAAACTAGTTGAGCATGTCACCTGGCGGCCGGGTATTGGAGCAATGAAAGTTTTAGACGGCTCCAAAATTCTCTTCTTGGCACGACCGGTTTCCTTTTCGTTTGTGTTTTAATCAACAAGCAATGGGCTTAGGCTTCGAACTTCAGATTAGTGCAAAGATCTATCGAGGAGTAACCGTATACAGCCTTGCCTTTTTTGTTATCGATAATCTTCTGGGCAGCTCCCAAAAAAACATTTTTAAGTACCCTATTACCGGGAACTTTCTTCTTGCTGTAGACCACCCCATCGCTCGTGTTGGTATATTTTGCGAGCATAGAATAGGCCCAAAACTTAAACTTGCTCGAGAATCTTCTTGGGCTACAAACGATTGCAGCGATGGTACAGGCTCTCACTTCTCCTATGCCAGGAATCGAGGATAGTGCTCGAATTTGCGCTTGCTCTTTTTCTTACCGCTGAAACCGATCAATTAGAGGACTTTGCTAATCACCACGGTTGGACGCACTACTTTCTTACATTGTCTTATCCATTTAGAATTCCAAACCGAGCACTGCGCCGATCTGTTCTTCTGATCGGTTGATGTTCATTCCATATTCGTTTGAGGGCAGAAGCTGATTGGTCCTAATGTATTCAGCTCCGACGTGTAATTTGTTGAAAAGTCTGAGTTGGGCACTGGAGCGGAGGCGGGTGATGGAAGGATTGTCGAACTGAAACGAGGCAATGTTGTGCACAAACAGGGTGCCTTGCGCCAGGAAGGACCTCATGTAGGACGCATTGAGGCTGAGCCACTCGAATAATTGAATCTCCGCTCCGAAATATGCGACGGGGGTCTTGAGTTGCAACGATTGTGAGGAGGGTGAAAAATAGTCTCCATTTTGTTGATCTGTGGAGCTAACGAGGCCATAGCCAATACCTAGTTTCGGGATTACGGCAAACGGGCTCAGTTTGATGGGAACTTGAAGGCCGGCAGTTAGGAATGCTTCGTACGATTTGCGATGGACTGTGTGAGTTACCTGGGAAGGTGCGTAATCTATGTAGTCATATGAAAAAGTGTCAGGTGGTGGGTACGCTGGCACAGAGCTGGCAACTGGTACTGGTACAGATTGCTTGGTACTCAATTCGGCATAGGACCCTTCGATCTGTGCGCTAAAATAATTTTTTGAAAATTCGGCTGAAAATCCTGCAAATGGCCCCGCGAAAGTTAAAGCGCTATCGGTTGAACGCAAGGACCCTCCTCGAAGGTTGAAATTAAAATTGTTTTCTCTATCTGGAATTTCAGGTCTTGCCCTATCAGCCGCGTTGCCAAGGATAGCCTTCTCGGGACTTGGTTTTTCTCCTTGGGCCTGTTCCTGTCCAACCGATTGATAAACGTTCACAGTGGTGCAGTTGCAAAGAAGAGTGATTAAGAAGAGAAGCAAAAATACGACCAAGCACCTTCCCATGGCGAACCTCCTGAGTCTCGGGTAGGGACGGTCGGCATACTTGTAGCGTAACTGGATCGGTGTTGCCATTAAACTGACAAAAATGGTGAGATTGGTTATGATCCCACCCGAGATGGACTCTAACGAATAAATCGGTACGACGTCACTGAGCCCGTTCCCGTTCGTTGGATAGTTCCTGCTCGGGTGGCTGCTTGAAGCAACCGAAGGACTGACATACGTGAGATATTGAGAGCGTTTTGTGCATCGGCAGCGGTGAAGGGTGTCTGCTTAAAGCCAGTGCGCAATAGCGACAATGAATAGTCTTTCAAAGAGTTGCACGCTTTATCTCTTGGAATGCTTATCGCACACGACCCTTTTTGAACAAGCCGGTAAGTTCCGTTGTTCTCTTCCACCGTTAAAGGAATCGCAGTCTGATGAAACCATATCTTCAAGCGTTTGATAGCCTGATGTACACGCATGGGGGAGCTGAGCGGATTGTAGAATTCGTCGGGATACAGCAGATAGTGGAGAGGAGCTACCCGTAAAGGACGGTAAAAATCAGTGCAAAGCGCGACGAGGAGTCGATGCAGTGTTTGGCCTACCTTTAGACCGGATCCGTTAGGTAGTTTTCCAGATTTCAAATCGATTATTGTTCGGGCGTTGGCGGTGAGACTCCCGTCCCAAACAAACTCAGATGGGATCCTGAATGTCGGGCCCATCTCTGAAATGATACGACTGCGAAAGGCAGGGTAGGGGGTTCCGAAATGGAGATAGAGGGCCAGTTTTTTATTTCGTGTAACAGTGGCTTCAACCAGTTCGCAATCCCTTTGCGTTTCCCAATGGCCGAGAGCTCTAGCTTCCGAAGCTACCTTTCGAAGCTGAATGAGACTTCCAGAGCGCGGCCCATTTTTTGAAACTTCGAGCACGGCTTGCCACTTTCGAACAAAAAATTCGTCCAGCGTTCCGGCATCCTTTAGAACTGAAGCCGCTCCAGACAAAGATTGCCTTGCAGCTGACCATTTTTGCTGAAGAATTTGGCCCTGGGCGAGTAATTGCAAACAGTAGCCTTGAAGAAGCAACAAGTTGGCCCGATGGGTTTCTTGGATCAATGTTTCGAGAAGAGCTAGAGCGCCGGTGAGTTTTTTTTCATGAACGCACGCCGCAGCCAGGTTGGTTTTACCGACCAGGCGTTGGTAATCGCTCAGTTGAGGGTTTTGCAAATAGGTTGTAAGCAGCGGGATACTTCCAGCGTAATCCCATTGGGTTACCAGCGCGAACGCTTCATAGAGGAGAACATCGGGCATCTTTCTGGCGTCGAATTGTCGGAACAGGTTTAATGCTTCTTCCGTAGCACCGATTCCCAGTAAACAGGCGCCGTACTCCACGCGCTCGGCATCGGAAGCATCGGCAGGTGCTTTTCGGGTGGATCTTACGAATGGATTAAGAAGCCGAATTCCCTGTCCAGCTAACCGGACACGTCTTGCTAGCGAAGCGAGCGGCAAGGTGACGGATCGGGGGATTTTAGTTGTACAAAGTTTAAACAGTTTTCGTCGGGCGGATTGGGCGTGTCCTTCACGAATCAGCCGATCGAGCTCATCCAACGTATTTTGCCAGTGCAAGGAGTACCTCTCTCACCAATTTTATCATTTTATGTCTAGGTGTGGCATTGTTATAATGAGAATGTATAGCCGTCCTGTGCGCACAAGAAGCATTATGTGCGCTTTACCTTCAAAATTTTTGGCGTTTATCCTTTTATTTGCCTGTCTGTTGGGCGGTTGTCTTGGCCTTGGCACAGGCGAACCCATCCCTGGTGGAAAACCTGCTTACAATCCGCCCGACCCGGCGGTGCCCGTTCGGGTTTTCTTCAACTTTTCTCCCGGCTATGTGTGCTTCAAAGATTCAGAGCAAGCGACCATTCCCAGCTATCGCGACAGCATTCTGATGAGTGCGGGTCGATTTTACAGGCTGGGTGATAAGTGTAATCCCGTAAAGGAAGAACTATCAGCCGCTGATGTAGAGTTCTCTGCTGATACAAAAATTTTGGGTTACAGGGAATCTATTTATATCGAACGGCCGGAGTGGGAAATTCTCCCGTACCCGGAAGTATGGTGCCGGATATCGACAGCTGATACGTACCGAGATTTGTTGATTACCAATCTTCAAGGAAAACGCATGGCTTGGTTGTTACCGATGACAGCGTTTCCGGAAGACGTAACGGTTACTGGCGGCGTTGAAAGTAGAGAATTTTCAGGGGCAAGCTTCCAGTTGATTGTCTCTATTGACGTTGTTTCAACCGCAGGGACCTATAGCGCAGAGTTGCGAGTGTCTCAACAGAACGTTATTCCAGTCTGGTGCCGTATCGTCAAAGACCCCCTTCAATAGTCTCACTCAAGTTTTCTTAGAAACGCGATGGGAAAACCTCAGAAAGATATATGGCTTTTCAAAAAGCCTTAATGCATACGAAGCAAAGCTGTTGGCATTAACATCCAAGAAAACTCCAATCGGCAATCTGAAGAAGGCGGCAGGTTAAATTTTCCTAGGAGGCCAAAATATTATGTTTAAAATTTTTGAGTGGATTGGATCTGCCATTACTTGTGCGACTTCGCTGCCGTCCTGACACTTCAGGAGTTGATCAACCTCAACGGGCTGCTCTATACCAAACGCCATGCCACTTAACAGGAACATCGTAAAAAGTGCTTTCATGGCTACTCCCCTCATCATTGGACTAGCGTATAAATCTTCATTCGAATTGGCGTTGGGTCAGCCTGGTATAAAGGCCAGCTGCACATTGCACCCAGCACAATGTCGTCCAGCTTTTTCTTATAATGAGATACAACTGTATCTTTATCGTGCTCGCAGGCTTCTCTGGATGGGTATTCATTTAAGAATGGCTCTTCATCATCACCAGGAACAACCCCTTCAAAACTCTCAGGACCTGGCTTGATCCTTAAATGGTAAAGCTTTGTCCTGAAAAGATAGGGATCTCGCATGCAGAACCACACGACTGGTCCTGTGAAGTGGCTATCGAAGATGACACGAGCTTCTTTTTGCTGCTCATGGCACTGCTCATATGACCGGATTTCAGGAAGTTCGCCGGCTGAGAAAAAAACGCCTCCCATTCGCTCCTTTAGAAGAAAAAGCCTGTCTGGGTCAAACTTCTCCTCGGGCGAGAGTTTAAAGCGAATCCAGAGATCGGATTCATGAACGCGCCCGTCGATGGCAGCATCGATCACACCAATGCCAGCGGAATTGCTCTTAGCGATGATGTCTTTATAGACGCTCGTCTCACCCGAGAATTCCCCATCAAGCATGGAAATACTGTAACTGCGAATAAAAGCCTGTGGACTTCCCACCGCCTCCACCCAAGGCGTGTACCGAGTGCTTGCTTCCGGGGACCAGGAATATTTCCGGCAGAAACTTAAATACGGCCTTAAGGCCGTCACATTTTCAAAGAGTTCTTTCTCGCCTGGAAGGCTTGCGTTGCAGGCTTCAGGACTCTTATAGATTGGCCAAGTGTCGTTTGTACTGAGCCGGACCGGAGTGTCGGCTCTGTAAATTATTTCTATGTCGTAGCCCAGATGAGTATCTTGCTTGCAGCGTGCAGTCACAAGCACAACGCCTGTCGCAGTCTGAAAGAGGTTGCCAATTTGCTCAGAGGTTTTAGTGCATCCATCATCGTTCTTGGGGTAGCCGACTATTGCATGCTTGTATTGAGAGACAGCAAGAGCCTGTGAAACTACGATCAGACATAAAATCAAAATTTTGCCCATTAGTCCCCCTTGCGCATGAACAGTTGCGGCTTATGTTTTGGGTTTGCAATAGGGCCAAGTGGTGCGTGGAAAAGACGTAACTCATTGTTTGATGTACGGCTGCCGACCCAGCCATGTTCAATGCCGAGCGAAGTGGGTTTAGTAAACCCAATCCGGCCTGTGTAAAAGTCATAGCTTCCATCGGTGATGGGGAGCATGGGGGTAACACCATTATTCATGATCATTGAGCCGCGAACGAAATT
The DNA here is from genome assembly GCA_016207775.1 of Deltaproteobacteria bacterium. Taxonomy (GTDB): domain Bacteria; phylum Bdellovibrionota; class FAC87; order UBA2466; family UBA2466; genus JACQOU01. The sequence goes on along the minus strand of JACQOU010000033.1, from coordinate 1,354 downwards.
CGGAAAGAATGGATTTTCAGAAGTTGCCACGGGTTTTATCCCGGGAACCACCCGCAAATAGAGTGTCCAGTCAGGGTTGTTGTACACTCCGCTTAATGTGCCCATAACCACAGCGGTATCGTCGATTTTTGGAGGCTCATTTTGGCGCAGCTCAAAGGGACCCACACGCCCAAACAAGATGGAATACCAAATACCCCGAATGATATTATCTTTTATTTCCGTTACTTGAAGAATCGCGTCGACGTTTGCCTCCAGTCGGCTGAACACGAGATTTTGAGGGCCAACGATGGGGTTCGGATAGAGTTTCTCCGAGAAACGGTACGGAATGACCTCCCTACTATCAAAATCACCAAAATAAAGTTTTGAGTGGGCGCTTATACGTGTGCCCCCCTCAGAGCCACTCCCGTATTGGAAAATAGTCAAATTCATGCTTGCGCGCTGATATTGATTCAGCGATTCGTGGAAAACGTATCCCCGATACTCGCCTGACTTAAGCGATGAGATGGCCTTTTCCTCCACTGAGCCTTTCGGGTTCGTTGGAAAAGGTGAGGGAAACTGAGTTGGAACAAATTGTTCTGTTTCACGAGTGACTGATTTAAAACTACAATGGCCCGCTTTCGATGCGTTCTCTTCAACGGTACACTCCAGAGTGTCGCTGACGGAACAGATCAAAGTATTGACCGTGCCCACCAGTGTGAGCTGTTCCTTTGGCAGAAAGAAGTTGTATGAGCCATTTGTGTAGCGAAATACGGTACAAAGTCCGTCGACACAACGGGTTGGCATCTGCGCTTTGATCGAATAGGCCGCAAAAGACTCGGCTTGGTGAGCCGCATCTTCCGTTGTTCGATACGTGTAGATTTGAAGTTTACTTTTCTCATCACCGCAATGGCCTTCATATTCTCCCCAGAGCCTTTCAACTATGGGATGAGCTGGTATTGGAGTTCGGTCGCTGTAGAGTGTAATTTGCCCGACAGCGCCAGTCCAAATTGACTTTACATCGCCTTTTAGAACACCATCAGTGAACTGGGTCACAAAAATTGAAAGAGACTGCTCGGCATCGTCGAAGACAAGAGTATTGCTCAACAGATTATAGCGGACATTGTCATAATGATGATCTACGTACTCACCGCTATTAAAACCCCCAAAATGAAGCGTCAGCACCGCTTTAAGTTCAAGTTCGTTGCTACTTGAGCGAGAGACGATGAAATCAATCTTTGCAAGCTGTTCGCGAGCAAGTGAATCATGTTTCAAGAACCCAACGTATCTGCCAAATTTTGGGGTTCCCAGAGCGGGAACCACGAGTGTGACAAACACCAAAAAGCTGACTATTTTCATCGCCCCCCCCCTTTTTCTG
>JACQOU010000143.1 GCA_016207775.1 Deltaproteobacteria bacterium | reverse complement strand
GCGCTGATCCTCCTCGTCTTTTGCTGGCCAATATTTGAAAACTTACAAAACCTGGGCATTTGGGATTGGGATCAACACCTTTTTTACTTCGGTTCTTTCGTAAAAACTGTAAAAGAATATCATCAGCTTCCCCTTTGGAATCCGTGGCATTGTGGTGGAAACGGCCTGCTTCAAAATCCGCAAATCCCGCTGGTCAGTCCTGTCTATCTGCTATCCGTGATTTTTTCCGTTCCAACGGCCCTAAAAATAAATATCTATCTTCATTATCTGGTGGGAGCACTGGGGACTTTAGCGATAGCAAATGCATTTAGGGTTTCAAACGCTTTCATCTATTTAGCGGCCGCATCCATTTTTATTTTTAATGGCAGTCTTGTTTGGCACATCAGGGTGGGACATACACATTTTCTTTCATCGTGTATTTGGCCGTGGATCTTTTTTTGTTACCTGCGTACCTTGGCAACCCATCGATTGAGATGGCTTTTGAGCGCAGCCATGCTGCTTGCATTCATTATCTTCGAGGGCGGGTTTTATCCGGCCACTTATATCGCGTTATTTCTATTTTTATATTCGGCTATTCGTGCAGCCTTACAAAGGAACTGGAAGCCCTTTACTTCGGTTATGCAAATAGGGGTCTATGCCCTCTTATTTTCCGCTCCCAAAGTTGTGCCCATAGTGGATTTTATGCGTTATTACCCACGCCATACCGATGCCGCTGAGAATGTTCCGCTGACTGTTTGGCCAAAAATCTTTCTCGATCGTCATCAAGACGACCTGGTGTCAACTTTTCACTCTGTCTTTCCCTCGCAGCGTTGGCTTTGGCATGAGTATGGATGCTACATCGGTATTCTCGCTGTTGCGTTTGTTTTGGCAGCGTTTTGTTTTTCCAGCGTACAAATGGTCAGACAGCTCACTGGTAAACAGCCTAAAAGAGACGAAACCGAATGTGCATTTGCTTTAACATGTTCCTTCGTAGCGTTCGCAATTCTAATGCTGGGAAATTTCGCACACTGGTCGCCATACCAGCTTTTGCATCGGTTACCACCGTTTTCGTCCCTAAGAGATCCCAGCAGATTTGTCCTGATGATGTGTTTTGTCGGCTTTTTGCTCGTTTTGAGAGTGACTGCATCCCTCAAGATAAGAGTTCCAAGGATGAAGCTGACCGGGTGGCTGATTGCTTTACTCTCCATTGTCATGCTGAGTGATTTGGTCACCGTAAACCGAAAACTTTTTCATGGAATATTTTCTTTGTCGCCTCCAATCCGTGAAATCACTCACCCCACAAACGTGGAAAATTATGTTGCTGTCAACGATCTGCCCAGTTACGGTTCATTCTCTGCTTTATACCTGGGTCTGCTCACCAATCGCAGCGTGGTGAATTGTTATGAGGATTGCCGCCCTAAGCTTGGATACGTATTAGGTGCACCGCTCGTCTATGCCATGGAACCCACGACGCAAATTTCAATGATACGTTTTACTCCAAATCGCATTAGTTTCAGTGTCAAAGCTCCTACAGAGACGGTTATTTTCTTAAACCAAAATTTTGTGAAAGGATGGCGGTTTAACCAGAACAATGTTCCTGTTAACGAGTTGCAAAATAAACCTTTTATCCGGCTGGGTCCGGGTGACTACCCTCATTTAAGCTTTTATTTCTTGCCATCCAGTTTGTTCGTTGGTCTTGCCTGTGCTGGCATTGGAGCCTGTTTGGCGTCAGGCCACTCCATATGGCGAGCTCGGCGCAGCCCGGCAAAGCCCCATATGCTATAATAATCTCTATCTTCTCAATTCTATGGGTTGGAAACAATCGCTTCTCTACACGGTTTGTTCGCGACGCTTCGTTGATTCCCTTAAGGCAGAGCCTCGCTTAATCAAGAGCAGGTTGCTGTGTCTTTCTCCATGGAACCTGGCCGCAATTCTAAGGTTACGTAAACAAGCAAGCCTCCAACTGAATATTGGTGCGGGTGAGCACGTTGTTGCCGGGTGGAACAATATCGATTTGGTAAATAGTCGCCACGGCTTTCGTTGGGATCTGCGATGGAGGATTCCGCTCAAAGACTGCTCGGTAAGTAAAATTCACTGCGAACATGTCCTTGAGCATCTGGATTATCCGGATGAAGCGTTAAAGTTTCTAAATGAGTGCCATCGTTTGCTCCGAACTGACGGTGAGCTTCGACTCATCATTCCGGACGTTTTAAAATACATCCAGGCATACACAGGGGGAAATTTCCACTTTTGGGACCAATTTAAAGACTTGGGCAATACCGCAAAGCCGTTTGAAACCGAAATGGAGATCATCAACCAGTGCTTTAGGATGGGCGGAGATCACCGGTTTGCATACGACTACAAAACAGTGAATACGCTTTTAACAAAAGCAGGTTTTGTTCACATCAAGAAAACTGACTACTGCCCTGGGAATTTCTTGGATCAGGGTGATTCCTGGCGATTAAGCGAATCTCTTTACCTGACTGTCACCAAAGAAAATGATCAGCGTCTTCAAAAGGCTGGATAATGGATAGAATGCATATCCAGATAGGAGTGGGGGGCAGGTTCCACGCGGATCGAATGGCTGCAACTTTCCTGGGAGCTGGCCATCGAGTCGAGCTTTTTACCACCTTTCCGTCGTCTCGTTTTCCCATTATTCCAAAAGAGGTCATCCATTCTTTTACTTTACCCGAAGTGGTTTTTCGTTTGGCACAAGTAATGGGTTCGGAACATTGGGGCGACCAAATCAAGTTATCTTGGTTCGGAAAAAAGATGGCCCAATCGATCGCTCGCGCTCAGTCTGCCGACCTTTTCATTGGCTGGTCATCCTTTTCGTTGGAGACGCTTCGCACTCGACAGGCTGGCCGACACGTTGTGGTTCGTGATTCGGCTCATATTGCTTACCAATATGACTTATTGAAAGAAGAGTATCGCAAGTTTGGACGCACGTTTCCGGACAGACAGTTTTGCTTGGAGCGTGAACTTGAAGAATATGATCGTGCAGATAGCATCGTGGTGCTCTCTGACTTTGCCAAGAAAACGTTTGTCGAAAAGGGAATAAGCGCATCTAAAGTGGACGTGCTTCGATTGGGGGCAGATACGTCAGTATTTCATCCCTCTGCCGACCGACTCGCTCAACTTCCCCTCAAGGCAGTTTATTTTGGACAGCTATCCATCAAAAAGGGCATCCATTATCTTCTGGAAGCCACCCGGGATCTGAAGCACTTGGAATTGACTCTTGTGGGTTCGGTGGATCCTGATTTTAGGCCATTGCTGCAAAAATACTCCCATGCTCAAATTCATAAGCCCATGGCCCATCCCCAGTTGGCCTCGTTTATCCGTGAATTTGACCTCTTTGTTTTTCCCACGCTGGAAGATGGGTTCGGACAAACTCTAATCCAGGCGATGGCTAGCGGATTAGTCTCCGTTGTGACCGACAATTGTGGCGCTGCCGAGCGAATGGAAGATGCGGGAGTGATTGTTCCCATTCGCGATGCATTTGCGTTAAGAACGGCACTCCAGAAGTTTATTGAAAACCCTCAGCTTCTTCCTGCCATGAAACACAAGGCGGTTGCGTTGGCCCGTCGATATTCGTGGGCAACGTACAGCGCGGACGTATTGGCGTGGGCCATCCACAAAGACGCCCAAATAAAACAAGCAATCTCATAGCCTTACCTTTCCTTGACATCATGCACGCAATGGGTTTTATTGCGCCCAGTCGGGATATAGGAACAACGTGGTGAAAACAATCATCCTACATCTAGGGCTGGTTCTGGCAAGCTGCTCTTGGTTCCTTTCAGTTGCTGCGGCTAACGAAACGTGCATCGGTGCTATCGGCGGTGCGAAGGTTGGGTATTCTAGCCCATCAGTCCTTCAGCAAACCAAGCATGAGGGCTATTTTCCGCCGGACGATCCGGTGAAATTGGCGCAAGCGCAAGCTCGCTACCTGGGTCAACGCGGGGGTTCTTCCAGGTGGGATAAAAGCAGAATAAGACGGGTTGATAAAGAGGACCTCTTTGAAGATTTTTCCAAATGGGATGAATCCAAACTGGGCAAGCTAAGACGGCAAGGGGTGAAACTACTTGGAACTGCTACAACCGCTCATCCAAATTTAGGTATATTTTCAGGGACATCTTACAACGGCTTTTCGCCTCTTTACTACGAGACAAGCGGGGCAGGTCTTTGGAATCGTGGAGGCGGTACAACAAAAGCAGTGCTTCCACTGAATTTGTCTGAAACTTTAGGTCCCGATAGAGCCAGTGATTTGGCCAAACTCGGCCTGATCACTGCTTCCAAAGAGTCTCAGCCTCATGACTATGAGAGAGCGGCCAATGCGATAGCGGGCTATCTTGAGCAGGCGAAGCAACATCCGCGTGCACTCAATATCCTCGATCTTAAGTTTGCAAATATCGCACTTCTATCGAAAGAAGCCAGCGCCTATATCCACTTTGATGTTTGGACGAGCGAAAAAACGCATAAAGAAATTCATTCAACCATTCGCTGGTTAATGTCCCATTTTTCGGAAAAAATATTCTCGCCTGACCATTTGCTGAACGAAATTATCCACGAGGCTCTTCGCAGTTATTTCCTGGTCAGCGAGCGTTTGGGTGAAACGCATGTCTTTGGATACCAAGAGGGGTTTTATGGTTTGGACCCCGTAAGCGGAAAATCGCTTTTCAATACCGATCGAATTGGCGAAGGGGCCGGGATGGCCAGACCTTACCTGGATCGATCGGGCCGCACGGCTGAGCTGAAAAGACGCGGGGTCGATTGCATGGTTTTTCAGAATCTCGAAGTCATCACCGACATTGCCTTGGAGTTTGAGGCCTTCCGTAGAAGCGAAAAGCCGGTGGCAGTCGTCGTGGTACCTGAGCAACCGGGATATACGGGCGGCCACCCATACAAATATTTGGAATCGGAAGACGAAACGCTCAATGTATTGCTGGAAGACAGTGCAGTTCCGGAAGAGCTGCTCCTGGGCCACCGCTATTTCAATAGCAATACGATTTATCAAAGTTTGGATTTAGCACCTCCTACTAACATCGGTTACGAACCAAAAAAGAATCCGCTCCCGCACATCCGCTTAAAAATGAATGCAGGGGATATTACACATGAATATCCCAGTGTGTGGATAGGTGGACGCGTTTGGTACGAATTCGAGCAAGTGAAAGATTTTGGTGAGTGTGTAGCGAATGGCCCGAAAGTCATTGAACGACTTGAGTCAAGATGGATGCACGATTATTTGCCAAATAGACATCCGGCAGCCGTGGGTCAGTCCACTCACGGGTTAATCCAGGTTCGGTAGAGAGTTTCCAGCGCCACTTTGCCTTGTGGTGACTTTAAAGCTACAACCCAGAGCATGAACGACGCACTTTTCCTCAAGCAAGCCCTTGAGCTAGCGGATACTCGGAAAGGTTTTTGTGCTCCTAACCCGGCGGTCGGGGCAGTTGTGGTGCAGGATGGAAAAATTGTTTCACAGGGAGTGCACCAAAAGGCGGGCTCACCCCATGCGGAAGTGGAGGCTCTAAATGGTCTGCAAGACGCTGAAAATACAACTGTTTATGTCACGCTTGAACCCTGCTGCCATTGGGGCAAGACCCCCCCATGTACAGACCTTCTCATTCAGAAAAAAGTCTCTCGTGTGGTTTATGGACTGATGGATCCTAATCCACTTGTTCGGGGTCGTGGACAGGCTAGCCTTGAGCAAGCTGGAATTAGCTGCCAATGGTTTCAGTTACCAGAAATTGAAAAATTTTATCGGGGCTATTCCCACTGGGTTACGCACGAAAAAACCCCCTACGTGACAGCAAAACTTGCTGTAACCCTCGATGGAAAAATTGCTGGGGCTCAGGGGGAAAGAAAGCAAATTACCGGTCCCGAACTTGAGAAATTTACCCACGAGCATCGGAGACGATCGGACGCTTTGCTCACGACTGTGGAAACCATTCTCTGCGACGATCCCCGATTAGATGTAAGAATAGACAGCGAGGTACTGCAAAAGCCTTTGTACGTCCTGGATACGTTTATGCGGCTGCCTGAAAAGGCGCGGGTGTTTGATACCGCGCAATCCATCACGTTGTTCCATGGCGCAGATGTGCCACAAACGCGGCTCCATCTGCTTGAAGATAAAGGAGTAAGGCTCGTTCCTGTGCAAAAAGAAGAGCTAGGATTGAATCTACTCGATGTGGTAAAGGAAATAGGCCAAGCTGGGTGCCACGAACTTTGGGTGGAATGTGGCGGGACTTGCATCTGGGCGCTGGTGAGGAAAAAACTGCTCGGGCGTGTCTTTATATACGTGGCGCCGAAATGGATGGGTAAAGACGGTAAAGCGGCGTTTGGCGAGGATGCATGGGACTTGGCAAACGGCTCAAAGAGCGTTCAATGGTCTTCAAGAGGTAAGGACGCGCTTTGTGAAATAGAATGGTGAACCATGTTTTCAGGAATTGTTGATCACGAAGGAATCATCAAAAGCATTCAAACAAAAGGTGCTGTTTATCACATCACGGTTACTTGCTCATTCCGTGGTCTAAAAGAAGGAGAGAGTATCGCAGTAGATGGAATTTGTTTGACCGTACTCAATCCAAAGCGGGGTGAGTTTAGTTTCGACATATCACCCGAAACGGCAGGGCTTACCACGGCAGGATTGTGGAAAAAACATACCCGCGTGAATCTTGAACGCGCGCTTAAGCTTTCGGACAGACTGGGAGGGCATCTGGTCACAGGACATGTCGACCAAAGAGCAGTCATTACAGAGCGAAAAACCTTTGATTCCTGCATCCAAATGGTGATTCGAGGCATCCCATCTAAGTCCATGAGTGGCGTGCTTAAGAAGGGAAGCATATCGATCAACGGAGTCAGTCTCACCATCAATAAATGCCTGCGCGATGGTTTCGATGTAATGCTCATACCCCATACGTTGGAACGCACCAATTTAAAATCTCTCCGTGCTGGACATGCCGTGAATATTGAATTTGACTGGATGCTCAAAGTTCTGATCAGGGAAGTGCGGGCCCGAAAGGCTTTATGGAGGGATGCATGACAGAAGGCTTTTCAAAAGTGGAAAACGCGCTGGAAGATCTGCGACAAGGCAAAATGATTGTCCTTGTTGACGATGAGGATCGGGAAAATGAAGGAGATTTGATTTGTGCGGCAGAAAAAGTTTCCCCTGAAGCCATCAACTTTATGGCTACTTATGGCAGGGGCCTGATTTGTCTTGCCCTGAGCTCTGCCGATGTACAACGGTTGCGTATACCCATGATGGTTGAAAGAAATTCCTCCAAACTCGGAACCGCCTTCACCGTTTCTATCGATGCAGCAAAAGGGATTTCAACGGGAATCTCGGCCTACGATCGCTCGCTGACTATTTCCATTGCTGCTAATGCGAATAGCCATCACACGGACTTGGTAATGCCCGGACATATTTTCCCATTGCGTGCGCAGGACGGCGGAGTGTTGGTGCGTGCAGGACATACGGAAGGAAGTGTGGACTTGGCAAACCTGGCTAAACTTCGGCCGGCAGGTGTTCTTTGCGAGATTATGAATCCTGATGGAAGTATGGCCAGACTTCCACAATTAGTAGAATTTGCAGCCACTCACCATCTTGGGCTTTTATCTATAGATGCTTTAATTAAATATCGAATGCATTATGAATGCCTCGTACAAGAGGTCGCTTCATCACGTCTTGCGGTGGATGATGGAGAATTTGCGGTGCGGGTATTTGAGAGCAAAATCGATCACGCCGAACATGTGGCACTGGTTCGGGGGCCGATCGACCCCGAAAAGCCCTGCCTGGTGCGAGCCCACTCCGAATGCTTAACAGGAGATGTCTTTGGGTCTGCTCGCTGTGATTGCGGGTGGCAGCTCCGCGCTTCTCTTGCAGAGATTAGCAAGAAAGGGGGCGTACTGCTTTATATGCGACAAGAGGGACGCGGAATTGGACTGGTGAACAAAATCAGAGCCTACGCTCTTCAGGATGAAGGCCTGGATACGGTGGAAGCGAATCATAAGCTCGGTTTTAAAGAAGATCACAGAGACTACGGAATTGGGTCCCAAATCCTGCGATGTCTCGGTGTGAAGAAGATGAGACTGCTGACTAATAATCCGAAAAAAATTTACGGGATAGGCGGCTATGGGCTAGAAATAGTACAAAGGGTGCCCATCGAGATGCAGCCGACAGATCAAAATATTGACTATTTGAAAACAAAGCGCGAAAAACTGGGCCATCTACTAAATTTTTGAATTGATAACCTTGGAACCTTTGGAGATTACTTATGAAAATTATCGACGGAAAAGAGTCAAAGACGCAGTTCAACATCAGTGTCATTGTCAGCCGCTTTAATTCGGAAGTCACAAAGCTTCTTTTGCAAGGGGCCCTAGAGCGCCTGAAGGAGCTGGGTTTTTCAGAAAATCAGACCACCGTGGTGTGGGTTCCAGGCGCGATTGAGATACCGCTTGCCGCTCAAAGAGTGGCCCAATTAGGCCTTCATGAGGCAATCCTATGCCTGGGCGCAGTCATTAGAGGCGAAACTGACCACTATAAGTATGTTGCCGAGCAAGCCAGCATTGGGTGCCAGCAAGTTGCGCTTCAAAACGATATCCCAGTCGTATTTGCTGTGCTCACAACCGAGAATGAAGAACAAGCCTTGGCCAGAGCAGGCGGCAAGCAGGGCAACAAGGGTCGCGAAGCCGTGGACACAGCAGTAGAGATCGTCTCCGTCCTACGACTAATCGGATAAAGAATCTGAAAAGGGTCATCCTTCCTTTTCAGAAGTGGATGGTCCAGGTAAGGGAAAGATCAGGAATGGCGTAAATTTCGTTGGGGTAAAGAGTGCGGGGGCTGCTTTCGCGCATTACGACTTCACGATCGAGCCAGAAACGGAAGAAAAAATTGGCTCTCAATTGTCCGAACGGGCTTGTTAGCTGAGCAAGTGGCCCGAATGAAAAAAGCATATGGTCATATCTGCCTTCTCCCATAGAGCCTCTTAGCTTGTAGCTCCAGATGGCTCCACCACCCAGATCAAGCGTGGATTTATCCGATAAAGCAAGTTGCCGACCAAATTCACCAGATATTTGCAGTATCTTGTGATCGCCCCAAAAAGGGAAAAAAAGATTGAACGCAAGACGAAGCAAGTGGGGAAATCCGTGATCGGGTAATGCTCCTGTTGCTATTCCCAAACGGATCCATCTGTAACGAGGTTCGGGGAAAAATTGCAAGAACTCAGCACTCAGCCTCCCGTAATGGTTGGCTGGAGTCATATAGTGTTTAGCGACTTCAACAGAGAGTGTTTGGTGTGCAATCCAAAGTTGATCACGTACGGCTTTCCCAGTTTCAGTGGACTCCAGAAAAATCCTCTGCGAAGCTCTGAGCGATATTTCCATAAAGTTTAAGTCAAATAGGGCTCCCGCGAGAGAGGAAATAGAATCCTGGTAGTGGCTGATGCTTAGGCGTATCTGGGTACTTGAAGCGTCATGGCTTGTGTAAAGAGGCGGGCTCCCCAACTGTTCAAACAACCACAGTGTCCGGTCGACTGCCTGAATTGGACTTGTGACCAATAACCCGGCAGTCAGCAGGCCAATCCACAGGGTGAGAGTGTTTTTTCCAGCGTCGCAGTTTCTCATGAAGAGTGGACTTTGCAATGCCAAGTGCCTCCGCGGTTTTTTTCCGGTTCCCCTGGTAACGTTTTAATGTATCCACGATAGCGTGTTTTTCAATATCTGCCAAAGTGCCACTGGCGGAACAAGAGAAGGCTTCAAAGGCCGATAATTCATCCGAAAGGATACTTTCCAAGAGCTGGTGAGTTATCCGACCCTTGCCCAGCAGGCTGGCTCGAACGAGCACATTCTTAAGCTGACGAATATTTCCCGGCCAGGGGTGATTTTGCAAAAGGCACAGGTTTGCCTCATCGAAGTCGCATTTTAAGGCGTGAAGCCAATGTTTGGAAATGGCAATGATATCGTCTTTTCGCTCGCGAAGAGGCGGTATTCGAATGGCAAGAACGGCCAGCCGTGCAAGCAAATCAACGCGGAAATAACCTGCTGCCGCCGCATCGTGAAGATCACAGTTCGTAGCTGCAATAAACCGAACATCGGCGAGCTCTGTACGCGAAGAGCCTAAAGAGCGAACCTCACCTTTTTCAAAAAGCCTTAAGAGTTTTACCTGTGCTTGCAGTTCAAGCTCTCCCACCTCGTCAAGGAAGAGAGTACCCCCCTGTGCGGCTCTTAGTAGTCCACGAAAATTTTGTACGGCTCCTGAAAAAGCACCGCGCTCGTAACCAAAAAGCTCGCTTTCGAACAGGCCCGATGGAATAGCCCCGCAATTGATCGCCACGAACGCACCCCTTCTGCCAGACTTTTCATGTATCCTTTGTGCCAGCAGTTCCTTTCCAGTGCCCGTTTCTCCCAGAATTAATATAGGCCAGTGCGATTTGGCGTATTCATCTGCGGCTTCTAGCAAAACCAGAAAATTTTTTGAATGGCCATAAATGAGCGTGCTTTGCATGTGTCTCCTTTTGCAATTTGGTGAAGCTCTAATGCAAGCCATGCCAAAGACAGGGGATTTATTTTCAGGCCTAATCAATTCCCAGAGATCCCAAAGAAGGGATCAAAGTCTCAATAATGGGACCTGCCTATGCGGGCAATGGGATTTGTTAAGATACTTGGACTTCTGGCTGGGTAACAATAGGCCGCCTACCCACTGGGGGCTTCACAATCCGATTTGTTCTCAGGCAGCGCGTACACGCGTATACTCGCTGGATTTTTCCGTTCAGCAGTACCCGCACTTTCTGTAAGTTGGGAAAGTTCCGAATCTTTGTCTTGATATTGGAGTGGCTTACCTTGTTTCCAACTTGAGGTCTTTTTTCGCAGTAAGCGCAACGTCTTGCCATAGTGTAACCGTTTCCTTAGAAGAACAATGCACTTACATAGCTTAGCCTACGCAATAATTCAAGAAAGTTCTGTTTAGGTACTAGGTGCATTGTTATGGTAGTTTAGTTTGGTGTCTACCGAACCAAAGCGCCTAAAGTGGCGCACTTTTTTTTTGGTTTTTGTTGCTGGAGTCCTTGCGTGGTTTGGCTTAGACGTTGCGCGCTTTGCACAGTTATGCCTGAGATCAGCAGCTGAGGTGGGTAAGCAGTATGTTCCCGCAAACCCTGGTTCAGAAGCCATTGTGGTACTGACCGGCGATAGAGGCCGAATACCCCGAGCTTTAGAGCTTTTAAGAAGGACGCACACTCGCTTGCTCATTGTCTCGGGCGCGAAGAAAGGCGCAAAGCTGTCAGACATCATCAATATTCAAGGCAGAGCTGAAAATATTCAGCAAATCTGGGGCAAGATTGTTCTGGAATCTCAATCGGCTTCCACTTTCGAAAATGCAGTTCACACGGGTCCTATCCTGTCCCGCTATGGCGTTCGCCGTATTGTTCTAGTGACCAGTGAGTACCATCTGCCAAGAGCACTTAAGATTTTTCATGAAGTGTTACCAGAATTGGAGATTATCGGATATCCGGTAGCTTCCTCATTTGCTGATATCTCTATTGCCTGTACTGCGAGCTGCATGGAAGGCATCTACAAATTTGTTTTCGAATATGCAAAGCACTTTGCTTACATGCACAAATTCGCTAAAAAGACCGTCAATAACAATCCAACGCAATGAGTTGAAGCGAATGCAATATTCGAACTAATGCTTGCGCTGGCGCATACCTGTTGTATTATAGGGTTGTTACCATACGTTAAAAACACTGAAAATTAGAACTACGTGTACGTCGGCTGAAAAGCGTTTTTGGACGGGAAACCATAAAGGGAGGAAACCATGAAATACTGGCTACTAACATTGCTGCTAATGGGCTCTGTGGTACAAGCCGTTGATAAGGGATTCACCATTAACGGATCGATTGAGGCCGGGTTTTCCGAGTATTTGGCTTCGGAAAATGCGACGAGAGGTTGGGGCAAGGTCAGCGACTTTACGGCTGGAATTGACGATCTCAACGTCAGAGCAACTTGGGCGGTGACTGATAAGACGAAGGTCGTCTTATCCGAGAATTTTGCGATTGGAGCCGGAACGAATGCCGGTCTGAGTGCGTTCTCGGGACAGTTCAATAGCCGAAGCTATTTTTCCACGGCCAACGTCGCCAACAACGGGCACAATTTCATGTTAAGCCTCGGTGATGCCTACCTTGAACACCGGTGTACAGATAGCTTTTACACAACCATAGGACATTTTGCCGTTCCTTTTGGAATGGAAGGGCTGACAAGTCGTTACGATAATCATTCGTATTACTACTCAGAAGCCTATCATTACGCTGCCTCCATGTACCATTGGAACTGGGATACTGGGTTGATGTTTGCATTCAAAGAAACTTTTCCCGGTGCTGTTGAGTTTGCTCTTTTGGATGGACGAGACAATCAAGTACATGCAGGCGAAACCGCTCCTGCCTTGGGCCTCGCCACTCGTTTGCGTTACAAATGGGATCTGGGTGGGTGGGCGATTACGCCGACAGCTTCTGCCTATATGGCGAGATTCCGTGGAGGGCCAAAGGATCTCGGATTTACAATGGGTTTTAACGCAAAAGGTGGAATGCTTTGGGCCAATATGGAATGGGTTTACACGTCTACCGGAGTGCTGGGAGCGGATGATAAGGCCAAGCTTTGGAGCGTCTACATTGAACCAGGCGTTGATCTGGGACTGTTTGACTTCGGACTTAAGTTTGATCTGGCAAGTCTCACCCCGGCGGGTGGAGACGGCTCTTCCGATATGAGTCTGGGAGCTGCCATTGGCAAAAATTACAATGGCGGATACCGGATACGATTGGCCTACATGCACACTGGCTTCCAGGATAAGCATGGCGCGGTTTATCGCCCCGCCAACGATATCAGGCTCTTATTTGGAACGAAGTGGTAAGTTAATAATGTCTAACAAAAAAAGGGCGGCACGAGCCGCCCTTTTTTTATCTTTATGCCTGAGAACGATTCGTCTCACCGGTAATGAGGGCAGTCAACTTGAGTTATTGTTTTAGTGTGCAAATGTACTTAATCATCTCTGCCTTTGGATCCGCTACCCCTTGTGAAAGGCGTACAAAAAGGAGCTGGGCTTTCAGTTCGTTCGCAGCTGGCTTTGATAGTGTGGCGATTTCTGAGTCCGTTGTGATCCAGAAGGGGCCCATCCCATACTCTCGATAAAAGATCTGGTGAACGAAGCGCAGAAGGTGACGAGACTCATTGCGATCCTGCCAAAACATGTAACGTGAAACCAGAGTGTCCCCGTAAATGCCCTGTGACGCTTTGTCAGCTCCCTTCTGCAGCTCAAAATCACTGTATTCCAGCCATGGCATCATCATATTGGGGTTATCGATTCTCAGTTTTTTCATGTTGGTGCAGTTGTCTTGAATGATTGCGATCTTGACTGGCACCCCTTTGACGGAGCCGTCGTCTCTATCACATACGCCTACCCAGTTGCCGGTGAAATTCTCGCATTCGAAGCGTGCGGTCCCCAAGCCACTGTCAGCTTTGAAAGTGTATTTGCTTCCGTCATAGGAACATTGATTTCCATAGCTTAGAGACGCAAAGGCTAACCACGTTAGCATTACTACCAGTGATTTCATGAGTTTCCCCCTTAAGGAAGTTGACGATAAGAAAATCTATTGGTAACTGGGTGCTTTGTCAAAATAGTCTATCGCAATTCATGAGCCGATAGCTTATCCACGAATTTTCAGAAGGCCCGGGCGCACCGATTTCCGGAAGGTGGATCTGTCCAATAACAAATTGGTATTTGTATCCCAGGCGCCAGTTGGCACAAAATTAAAATGGATCAATCTGAGCTTTAATGAGCTCAAATCAATTGTTGGACTTTCCGGATACGTGGGACTTGAAGCACTCAATTTGTCTTCGAATAACTTGAAAAGCGCAGACTTTCGGCTGCTGCGCGAATTAACAAGCCTCAAAATACTTGTGACTGGATACCAATCGAGTTTGTTTGATTTCAGTTTTGAGGAAGTCAAAAAACAGATTGTCGAAAAGTTTCCCTCGGCCCGCGTTTGCAAAACCGAGCTTGAGTGCAAGTTTTAGCGATCGCCAGGCTCTCTTGCAGCCGAAAAACCATCTGTTGTTTGGGATGCTTGATCCAGAATTGCTACCATGTAGCTAAAAATTCAGGTCAATGAACGTAGGGCTGCATTCCAACAAACAACTCAGCAATAAGTAACATGTTTTTTTTGTTGTGTCTGGATTCACATTTGGATATTGATGCACTGAATTATGATCGAGCGTTCAACCCAGTTTATTTGGTTTTGGATTTGGACGGTATTTTGGCTTGATTTGACTGCAGCAGGCGTGCCAGCAGCACATTGCGGTGCAGTTATCGTCGGATCTGCAAAGACAACGAAAGAGGAAGCAAGCTTTATTCAAGCAATGGAAAACTATCCGCCTGAAAGCAGTGAGGCAGTGCGACTTCTCTATGCAAGTTGGCTGGAAAAGCGTGGGAATCCCCGTGGGCAATGGATACGTTTGCGAGTTGAAGAAGCAAGGTTGAAGGCAAGCCGCCGGTGGGCAACTGCAGCAAGGCTGGGGGAAATCCAAAATAGGATTTATGACCTTGTTGCCCAAGCCGAGGTACTGCAAGAGGACGTGCTGTTGGCTGCCTTACCAAAAGGACGGTATAAGTTTGATAACTTTGGGCGTGTTTCCGCGGTGGAATTCAAGAGCTCTCCCAATAAGAGGGATTTGGAAAGACTGGTTAAGAAATTCCCTTCTATCCAGATAAAGTTTACTCGGCGGAGCAAACCTGTCTGCAGTGAAGCACAAATTCAAGTACTTCGTGCGGAAACTGCTGTGGCAACAGAAGATAGTTTTGTCAGCGCTATCAGAGCGCAACCTGACAATTTGGTTCTGAAGCTTGATTTTGCACGTTGGCTTGATGCACAGGGAGATCCTTGGGGAGCTTCAATACGTCGGCAGCTAGAAGCATACAGCCTGTATTCTGTAGCTCATATTATAAAGACCCTGGGACTTCCGACTGGACAATACCATTTCGACAAAACAAGACTGATATCTGGAGCAGAATTCGATCACGTGCTTTCCCAACGCGAACTTCGAGAACTTGTCAGCAAAATTCCCCGTATTGGGAACATCGTCTTTTCCAGTTCAAGACACAAGAAGAGCTGGGCTGCGTTTATAAAGTATGATTATGAGCGGGAAACACTCGTATATGGTGAGCGAGGAAAACGCGAAGCAGACATAATTTCGTCTTGGGTTCGTCAAACAGAAAAAGGCATCCCAATTTTATTTCATGGGGATCTCCCGATACAGTGGTCTTTGTCATCCAGCCCTGATGAACGAGAAATTAGAGTCACTCCCGACCGTAATGCCATGACTATCGATGTTTCCATTCATTGGGTGAACGGTGGGGTTATGGGGAACCAAGATCTGGGTGAACGTATGACGAACGTCATCGTCGCCCTCTTTGACTTAAGGGGAAATCTTGTAGATCTCAAGCTCACGGATATCAACCTTGAGGGCTACGAAGCCGACCTGGGCGCTGAAGCGCATTTACAGGTTCCACACCCACCGGAAGACATTTACATTTTTCGGGTTCTCGGCGGATAGGATGCACACAATTCAACAAGTGTGCTGGGTAGTAACTTAGACAATAACAATAGTGTTTCGAAAGCAGCAGAATTTTAGTAGATTTACATCAATGAGCAGAACTATGATAAAAAGTCAGATTACGGAGGAGCTTAGCCTTGCTCGCAAACACCTTGATTATAGTTACAACCGGGTAGTGAAAATACTTTTTGATCGGGAGCTTGATGAGGAGCAACTGGAGAAGCTCGAGAGTTTCTCAAGCCGGTTTGCCCGTTTTTCTGAAATCGCCATTTCCAAATATTTTCGCGTTCTAGTTTTGGAGAGGGATCCGGCATTTCGTGGATCTATTATCGATCTCCTTAATCACGCCGAAAAACATGGATGGATCAGCTCGAAAGATCAATGGCTCCGGATTCGTGAGTTGAGAAATGTCGCAGCCCACGAGTATTCTGCCGCCGACTATAAGAAACTGTACCAGGAACTGATTCGGCTTACCCCGGTTCTATTACAACTCTCTACCCAGCTATGAGACTGAGCTTCCATGAACAGCAAGTCATTAAAGAGACGATTCGTCGCTTTGATCCGTCGGCTCGCATCTATCTTTACGGATCGCGCGCCCGCCCCGAACTCAAAGGAGGGGATATCGACCTGCTGGTGATATCCGATCAGCTGGTCTATCGAGATAAGATTACGATCCTTGTCGAGATAAAGACAGCGCTGGGCGAGCAAAAAATTGATTTGCTATTGAAAAATACTACGGAAGAAAAGACAGACCCCTTCGTAATTCAGATCCTGCCTGAGGCAGTGGAGTTGAGCTGACAGCGGTAATGCATGACTTTTGGCATCCCCAGGTTCTTTGATTTACTCTCTTAAGAAGTCGCCCTTTCCGGCGGGCAACTCACTGCCTTCAGCTAAAAAGGCGCTGGGCTCCTCGAAGGATGTCGGTCAGCACTTGGCCGGAAATACGCCCCATAGGATGTTTTCTCCGAAACACATCGAGTTCTACCGCGAAAAGTTGGTGAGTCTCTACGATGCTGTCATGATCGAGGAATGAGAAATCCGTAACCGTGATGGGTACACTATGGCCTGGCACTAACCTGACCGGTGTGCCGCTTTGATGTGTCGCGCTCCGAATGATAGCGACCACTACGAAAAGTTTGTTTCCTTTTACGTTTGGGTGGTGGGCCATCAAGTTAGTGGGCGACAGCACCACACACCTGTGAGGTGTATCCTGATCGGGCGGAAGATTTTTGGCTGGGAAGTACACCTCTCCACGAAGTGGCATGAAACCCCCTTATGCTTTCTTCATCGTTTTTCTCGCATGCGCAGCCACTGTCGTAAAAGTATCCGTGTCCAATGGCTCAGCATTGCGCAGCCCCTCTTCATAAGCAG
>JACQOU010000142.1 GCA_016207775.1 Deltaproteobacteria bacterium | reverse complement strand
CGCTTTCGGGTTGGCGCAGGTTAAATTTGTGGCAAAGTGCCCGGAATTTGTCCCTGTCTTCCGCCACTTCGATGGCTTCGGCTCCGGTTCCCAAGATGTGAATATTGGATTTGGCAAGATGCCGACTCAGGTTCAGAGGGGTTTGCCCGCCGAAGTGAACAATAACTCCAAAAGGCTTTTCTTGATTCAGAATATTTAAAATATCTTCGAGAAATAATGGCTCAAAATATAGCTTGTCGCTGACATCGTAATCCGTGCTGACTGTCTCAGGATTACAGTTGACCATAATGCTCTCATAACCCATTTCACGAACCGCAAACGATGCTTGAACGCAACAGTAGTCAAATTCGATCCCCTGGCCGATACGATTGGGTCCGCCACCTAGGATCATGATCTTCTTCTTGCCTGAGTTGCTTAACCGGTCGCCGACTTTTTCGTACGTTGAATAGAGATAGGGAGTTGAGGATTCAAACTCCGCAGAGCAGGTATCCACCATTTTGTACACTGGAAAGATGGAATGCTGAAGTCTTCGGCCTCTGACTTGTTCTTCTGAAGATTTTAGAAAGTAGGCAATGCCTCTATCGGAAAAGCCTTTGCGCTTCCATTTTTTCAGTTGTTCCTCTGGGATCTCAGCAACCCGACCCGCCCAATGGCTCATCTCCTTTTCGTGAGTGACAATCTCCTCAATTTCATGGAGGAACCATGGGTCAATGGATGTAGTTTCCGCCAGTTCAGCTACTGGAATACCTTCTCTAATTCCCTGGGCTACCCATATTAAACGGTCCGGTTTTGGAGACTTAACGTAGTTGCGAATCCCCTCCACCCAGCCTGAACCGGATCGTAGCCGTCGGCGCTCGGAAATTGGGTTAAGGCCCCAGAGTCGAATTTCTAAGGACCTCAGTGCTTTTTGGAGTGATTCTTTGAATGTCCTGCCGATGGCCATGGCTTCGCCAACTGATTTCATTTGTGGCGTAAGTTTTGAATCCGACCGAGGGAATTTTTCAAACGCAAAGCGTGGAATTTTTGTAACCACGTAGTCAATGCTCGGTTCAAAGCATGAGGCGGTTTTTTTTGTAATGTCGTTTGGAATTTCATCAAGGCTGTAGCCGATAGCCAGCTTGCTTGCAATTTTTGCAATCGGAAAACCAGTCGCTTTTGAGGCAAGCGCGGAGCTTCTTGAAACTCGGGGGTTCATCTCAATCGCAACCTGCCGACCGGTTTTTGGTTGTACTGCGAACTGAATATTCGAACCACCCGTGTCCACTCCCACTTCTCGGATGATCCGGATAGCGCTGTTGCGCATTTTTTGATACTCGACATCGGTCAGGGTCTGTTGAGGGGCCACGGTGAGGCTGTCGCCTGTGTGCACTCCCATTGCGTCGATATTCTCAATAGAGCAGATGATGATAGCGTTGTCTTTGCAATCTCGCATGACTTCAAGTTCGAACTCTTTCCAACCGAGAACAGACTCCTCAATGAGCACCTCATTCACCGGACTCGCTTCAAGTCCTTTGCCAACCTCGGCGGGAAAATCTTCCATGTTATAAGCGATGCTCGCCCCTGTTCCACCAAGAGTGAAAGATGGGCGAATGATGCAAGGAAAACCCAGCGCTTCGGCTATTTTTAACGCCTCAGACATGGTTCGGGCATATCCACTCTTCGGAAATTCCACTGCGGCTTTCTGAAGGACTTCTTTAAAAAGGTCTCTGTTTTCTGCCAAACAGATTGCCTTCTCATTCGCACCGATTAGCTCAACGTTGTGTTTGGAAAGAATTCCCTGTTCAGAGAGCTGGATGGCTAAATTCAGGGCAGTTTGCCCGCCCATGGTAGGCAGCATGGCCTGAGGCTTTTCCTTGATGATAATATCTTCCAGATATTCCGCAGTCAGAGGCTCGATATACGTCCTGTGAGCCAGCTCCGGGTCTGTCATGATGGTTGCAGGATTGCTATTGACGAGTACGACCTCATAGCCCTCTTCCTTAAGCGCTTTGCACGCTTGTGCACCCGAGTAATCAAACTCACAAGCCTGGCCGATGACAATTGGACCCGAGCCTACAATGATTATTTTTCTTAAATCAGTTCTTTTTGGCATAGGGATTAAATCCTACTGTTATCATCGTAAATTTTATCAATTGGCATATGGCGGTAAATCCGGTGTTTAAGATACATTCCAACAAGCAACCACAACCACGTCTGGTAGGTTGAGTAGTCTTGAGACCTGCGAAATTGCCTGATTTTCTTTTTGATATATGTGTGAATTTCGGGAGGATGATACGATGGTTTACGAACAAATCGAAAACAGGAACGGCTTTCAGGTTCACCTTCTCCGAGTAGCCTACCCTCGATGATGTCGCCTTTTGAGATACCGACAAAGTCGTTCGCTCGGCGGCTCACCACTGCGTACGTCTTCCCACTGTATAGCTCCTTGAGCTTGAGCTCGGAAGCGCTCGAACGTTGAACTGTGTACAATCCCCGTAGATTGCCTCCCTTAACTTGTCTCCAAACTAACTGTTCTTCCGGTCGCAGATCGGAAACAGTTTCCGGAAGTTTTTGCTCAAAGATGCACCAGTCATAGAAGAAGTCCCAAAGATCTTGCACAACCTCAGAATCATCCGGTTGGGTGAGGGTTATTCTGAGACGGGTATGAAAATCTTTTCTCAGTTCCGCCAAACGTTCTTTATCGACAGCTTGAATCATTCGTTGCACCAGAGACTCAAAGTCAGGATGAATCATCCCAAGCTGAGGCTCTGTAACGTCGGTTGCAGGCCCGTTCATTGTAAAAACCCCCGTACGAAACTATCAAACAAATAGGAAGCGTCCGTAGGACCAGGTGCAGCCTCGGGATGGAATTGAACGCTTATGAACCTCATTTTTTCGGAACAAAAACCTTCCACTGTGTGGTCATTTAAACTCATGTGGCTCACCACTACGTCCTCCTGTATCAAGTCCTTTTCATGTACAGCGAAGCCGTGATTTTGCGACGTGATCAGGATTCGTTTGCTTCCTTTATCAATAACGGGATGATTGATGCCATGGTGGCCAAACTTGAGCTTATACGTGTTTGCTCCTAATGCGCGAGCAAGCAGCTGATGACCCATACAAATGGCGAGAATCGGCAACTTTCCAACCAGACGTTGGATTTCTCCTGCCGATTGCGGAACCTTCGCTGGATCGCCTGGACCATTGGAAAGGACAAGGCCAACTGGGCTATAAGCTAACACTTCCTCAGCAGGGGTATTGTACGGAACCACCCATACCCGGAATCCATGTTTCTTAAAATGACGTAAAATATTGTGCTTTACCCCAAAATCATAAACAACAACCGAACAGGGTTCTGCCTTTTCGGAAGGTTCGAATTCATATGGCTTCTTACAACTGACTTGACTCACAAGCTCCAAGCCTTCCATGGGCTCGACTTTTTCAAGGAGAGTTTTGCCGCTTGCCAATAACTCTTTGGTGGAGCCTGGGTTCTCGACGGGGAAGATGACTGCGCGTTGAGCGCCCTCATCACGGATAATACGGGTAATTTCACGCGTGTCCACGTCGCTAATACCAGGAATGTGATGATTGGCGAGATATTCCGGCAAGGTTAAACGTGAGCGCCAGCTTGAAGCGTTCAAGCTCACTTCCCTTGTCACTAAACCGCTTAAAAACAGCCCCCTGGATTCCCAGTCTTCCTCATTGATTCCCGTGTTTCCGATATGGGGATATCCCATGACAAGCACCTGCCTCGAGTAAGAGGGATCGGTAAAGATCTCCTGATACCCCGACATTCCGGTATTAAAAATTATCTCCCCACCTGATGACAGTTTGGCGCCAAACCCATTTCCCTCAAATAGATGGCCCTTTTCAAGATAAAGAGCACTATTCCATAAGCTGTCGTTCACTTCAGCTCCTTGATTGGGCTATTGGAAAGGTGTTCGGAACGGTGAACTACCTTACCGCCGCACACTGTGTAGCAAACCTTTCCCTGGACTTCCACGCCGTGAAATGGAGTGTTCGTGCTTCGAGAGCGGAACTTACTCTTATCGAGCCGGTACCGACTTTTTGGATCAAACACTGTGATGTCGGCCTGACTACCCACTTTCAGAGTTCCTCTTGGGATGCCTATGATCTCAGCCGGTTTCACTGTCAAAGCGGAAACTAGACGGCTTAACGAGATCTTATTTTCCAAAACCAATCTAAAATAAAGCGGAAAGGCAGTTTCAAGCCCCACCATTCCAAATGCAGCCAGATCATATTCCACTTCTTTTTCTTCTACGGAATGAGGAGCATGATCGCTCGCAAGAGCGTCAATTGTGCCGTCCGCCAACCCCTCCCAAAGTGCTTCCAAGTCTTGGATCTCACGAAGAGGAGGAGCAACCTTCGTATTCGTATCATAATTGCCAACAGCCTCGTCCGTCAAAGTGAGGTGGTGGGGGGTGACTTCAGCACTGACGCGTGCGCCCCTTTTTTTTGCTTGCCTAATCAGTTCGACGCTGCCCTGAGTGCTTACATGTGCAATATGAAGCTTCGCCCCAGTCAGCTCTGAGAGCAAAATATCGCGCGCCACCATCAGCTCTTCTGCGGCGTTAGGAATCCCTCGAAGACCGAACCGAGCGGAATTAAAGCCTTCGTTCATGACCCCTTTGCCCTTAAGGTTGCTGTCCTCGCAATGTGTTATCACCACAAGATCAAACCGTTTGGAATAGTCCATTGCCTTTCGCATGAGGTAGGAATTCATCACGGTATTTCCATCATCCGATATTCCGACAATTCCAGCTTCCCACATCGACCCTATTTCAGCGAGCTGTTCTCCCTGTAAGCCCTTACTGATGGCGCCTATGCAATAAATATTCACATCCGAATCACTGGAAACTTTCTGGTAAATATAGTTCGTAATAAATGAGTTATCGTTTACGGGCTGTGTGTTGGGCATGCATGCAATGGTTGTAAAGCCTCCTGCTGCTGCTGCCTCGCTTCCGCTCTTGATGGTTTCCTTATGATTAGCGCCTGGCTCTCGAAGATGTGTATGAATGTCCAGCCATCCGGGCGTTACAATGAGACCTTCTGCGTCGATGATCGTACAGGGGGACTCCTGAGGGATCGGAATTGAAGTGGCAATTGCCTCAATCTTTCCGCCCCGAACAAAAAGGTCACCGCGCAAATCCAGGTTCTGATCACAATCAATGATCCGCCCACCTTTTATTAAAAGTGGTTTCACAGTGTAATTCCCTCGGGCACCAAGGGAGCCCCACCTGTTAGCAGGTGAAGAACCGACATTCGTACCAATACTCCGTTGGCGACCTGATCTAAAATGACTGAATGTTTGCCGTCCGCAACTTCGGGAGATAATTCCACGCCCCGGTTTACCGGGCCGGGGTGCATGATCAAAACATCGTGCTTACAAAGTCCTAATACCCGGCTCGACATCCCATAAAACCGTGAGTATTCGCCTTGAGACGGAATTTGGGCGACATTGAGCCGCTCAAGTTGGATGCGAAGAACCATGACGACATCCTGGTCCTGAACTGCTTTTTCCAAATCAAGAAATACATTGACTCCCATATTCTCTGCTTTTGGCGGGAGGAGGGTGGGGGGGCCGCAGACGCTGATTCTTGCCCCCATCTTTTTCAGAGCATAAATGTCCGACCTGGCTACCCGGCTATGGGCAATATCCCCGACAATGAGGACATTCAGTCCTTCCAAACGTCCTTTGAATTCTCGGATGGTCATCAAATCAAGCAAAGCCTGAGTAGGGTGTTCATGAAAGCCATCTCCGGCATTGACCACCGGAACTTTGATAATCTGATCCAGGTGGTTTGGAGAGCCCCCGGACGGATGGCGCAGGACAAGAACATCGGGTTTCATTGCCTCGATCGTCCTCGCCGTATCCAAAAGGGTTTCACCCTTTTCCACAGAGCTGGTCTCTTTTGTAAGGACCAAAGTGTTGGCGCCCAGTCGCTTAGCCGCAAGCTCAAAGGAACTCCTCGTTCTTGTGCTGGGCTCAAAAAAGAGCAAGATAACCGTCTTGTTTCTTAAAGTGGCAGGAAATTCGACGCCTTTTTTGGATGTTTCCTTAAAAAAATAGGCGCAATTGAGAATGGTTTTAATCTGCTGAGCCGACAAAACTTCTGTCCCCAGGATAGATTTCGTACCTAAGGCATTTTCAGTCTCGGCTCGCGGTAAATTCATTTTAGGCGGATGCACTTTATGCGAAAGGGTTGGAGAAATCAATACATTTATAACGCCTCGAATTTATTTCCAAAAACCCCTTCTGAATAGGTACATCCTTCCTTTTCAGAAAGCTTTCTGAAAAGGAAGG
>JACQOU010000136.1 GCA_016207775.1 Deltaproteobacteria bacterium | reverse complement strand
TCTATGTATAGAGCCAGTGTAATACCACATAGAGCTTGCAAAAGATGGAAAGAGCCAAGTGACCTTGTTGGATACGGTTGTTCCAGCTGACGTTAAAGACCTGGTGGCTCTAAACGATAAAGAAGTCTTCGTCGCTGTGGTGACCCAAGGACAAAATAAAGTTATTAAATTTATTCGGTATTAGAGCGCTTTCCTAGCGGTAGCTGCAACTCGAATTGCTCTGTGCTATAAGCTGTTGCGAAGAGAAAGGTTGTGGCTATGCAAAAGACCGCAGGAGAGTTCTGGGGAGAACTCGCAGTGGAATACGATGATATTATTCGACGGCTGGTTTCACCCTATCCAGCGATGGTTTGGGCTCTTCTAAATTACCTACCAGAAGGTTTTGTACCTAAACGCATCCTGGAATTTGGATGCGGAACAGGCAATCTTACGGCAGTGCTTCGTCGCCGATGGCCCGATAGTGCGATCGTTGTGGTCGATGCCGCTGAATCCATGCTTGCAAAAACCAAGGAACGTATTGGAGAACTTGGCCTTGAACTTGTTAATTCGAGGTTTGAAGACTTGGCTTTTGGGTCAAATGAATTTGATTACATTACATCAAGCTTGTCTTTGCACCACTTATCCCAAGAGCAATTTCAAATTCTCCTTCGCAAATCCCATTCGTGGTTGAAGCCAGGCGGTTTCTTTGGTTTGTTAGATTGCGTTCGTGCTGAATCCGATCGCCTCTATAAGCGTGCAGAGAATCACTGGATTGATCTTGCAAAAAAACATGGCCTGTCCGACAAAGAAATGGCCGAACAGATTGCTCATCACAAAGCGCATGACCACTATCCTATCCTGATTGACCTCCCCCAATGGTTCCGTGAGTCGGCCTATGAAGAAGTCGATATTCTGTGGCGCTATTGTATTTGGGCGGTTCTGCAAGCCCGGAAACCCGTCAAAGTCGGATAATTTCAGCCCGTACGACGGGGGTGAATACACTTGTTCAGGAAATGCTTTGTGATCGCACCGCCTTTGATATAACGACGACCACATTTCACCCTTTCTGAAAAGGAAGGATGTACCTTTTCAGGGGGGTAGACGAGCACAAACCCGTTTTTGCGCACCACCGGTTCAAGTTCCGAGGCGATATTGAGCTTATCAATGAGACAAAAGCGGCTGCGCCGCCTGACCCGCCTGATCAGGAACAGGAATCCGTTACGGATAACAAAGTTGAGCAATTGCTCTTGACGCTGAATAATCTTGTGGAAAACGGTCTTTTTAAGAAAACGGTTTCGCTAAAAGACAAAATGCAGCTTTGGTCTCTGCCTCCTATGCACGCAGTAAAACTTGCGACGGCTTTGGCAGCCTACGCTCAAAACCGTGATCACTTTCCGAAGGTTGCAAGCGCATTAGAAAGCATCTCGCCCGCGCATTTTTCTCACGTGACTGAAGATGGCTTGCACCAAGCTCTGGTCGATGCACAGGAGATAGTGCGCAGACGGCTTAATAACCATATGGAGATGGTCGGGTCCCGACAAACAAAAAAATATCCGCTTCTTGCAAATCCAGGCTTTGTTGCTCTCATCAACAATGTATTTTCTGTTTCGGCGGAAC
Source organism: Deltaproteobacteria bacterium (assembly GCA_016207775.1). Classification (GTDB taxonomy): domain Bacteria; phylum Bdellovibrionota; class FAC87; order UBA2466; family UBA2466; genus JACQOU01. The sequence goes on along the minus strand of JACQOU010000136.1, from coordinate 12,007 downwards.
ATGATTGGAAGCCTCGGAAAATCAACGAGCAACGAAACCAGCAAGTCGATAAGTCGCAATGTGATGTTATATTAAGTGACGTCAGTCGATTGTTCCGAAGCTCGGATTAGTCGACACAAGCCTTTAGAACGTCTGCCCCAGGTTCAAACACAAACACCGAGTTCCTGGTCAAATCGCAGGTTGGACACATGTTAGCTGATCTGACGTAAAGCCTGTTTGTCTGCTGATCAACAGCTATGTTCCTGGGAGCATCCATATTCTGTCCCAAAGTCTTTAGGTCCCAACGAATGACAACTTCATGTCTGCCCTGAGCTTTCTTGACAAAAGAAATCGACTTTTCTCCCGTCACAGCAAGACAGGAACCCAGCTCAGTAAAGCCATAGGGCGCATTCTCGATAGGCAACGTGTCTGTTAATCGGTTGGCATTGGCATCAATGAAAAGAATCTGATCTCTTCCAATTTCATTGACTACAATGACCCGCTCATTTTTCATAGCATAAATGTTGGTAATACCCTCTCTAAGCTGCTCGAAAGTTTTTCCCATCGTTTGAGAATCAAGATTTATTTTCCCGACATTCTCGTCACCAAACGCATGACCATTGCGGATGATGACCCACAAATCACTTCCATCCATGAACATCTTTCCCGGGCCGTGAATGAGAGGCGCAAGAGGCGTCATGCTTGATCCGAAAAGAGTTCGACGATATTCGTATATTTTGTTTGAACCGGGTTCACCAAAAAACATGGCTTGTGGACTTCCGATAAACTCATCCACCTGATAATTCTTCGGTAGCGTTGTGGTCGATACAGAATAGCTCTCTGGATTTGAAGTAATGATTGAGAAGTAAGTGCGCCAGTGATCCGAATAGTGCTTCCCAACAACGATAACCTGATGTTCGCTAAAGGGATACATTCGGTCAGGGAGAAAAGGCAATTGGAGAGTAGCATGATGAATTCTTCCGCTTGAATCAAAAACATCAACACTGTTGTCGTAGGCTGGCGGGCTTACTAAGCTAATCGATTTTGCAACCCACAATTGGTTGTCATGAAAGACCATGGATTCCACATTCTCAAATTTCGAAAATTCAGCAATTTTTGTCGCATTAAATTGATCGCACCGACCTGATTGCGAGAACAAGACAATCCCAATCGAGCAGACGCATGCAACGCTTTTGAATAAATTGATACACTTCATTTTATAATGACCCCCCCCCATTAGATTCCTGCGACCTTCTTTTTGTTTACAATGAATGGATACAGATGATTTTAGATGTCCCCCCCCCCATTTAATTCCTACGATACCTTTACTGCTTACAATTAAATGATGCTAAGCGCAAGGGCTCTTTATGGCACAACCCCGAGCCGAAAAGTGAGCCTATCCTGGCCTCTTTCTGTTTCACCAGAAAATTGTAGATTTTGCTCCGGGAAACTGGATCAAATTCTGGGCCGTAGAAGCATAGAAATAATTCGCCCGTCATCTGCGCTTCACTGAGTTCATTTTTTCTTTCCTTGATTGAGCTTGCGGCGATTTCCTGTGCAAACTCATGCATGGAACAACCCATTATGAGTCGTTCTTCCCCCGATCTTGTGGTCAACATCTTCTCTAGAATTTCACAGATTTTGGGGTGAGTATCATTCACGCTTTCACTCGTTCGTATACGGAGGCCAAATTCAATCTTCCGATCCAATGGTTCAAATACTTCCAGTCAAGCTGCTCAAGCCTGAGTAGGTTACGGATATCCTGGAGCTGCATTTCAGAAAGACTATCTTTCGCCCAGTCCAGTTTTGACAAGATCAAGTCCTCCGGCGTTGTGATCCAAGTAGTAAAATCGGTAATCGATATTTGACGCCTCCTTGAAAACTCTGTTTTTCGATAGTCCGAATCCTTTCTGACAATGAAATCCACCTTAACAGCTCCAACAAGGTGAATAATATTAAACATTGACTGTCGTTGGATGGCTTCACGGACCATATTAGGTTCAATGTAGAAATCTTCGTTAAATAAACTGACCAATCGACTGACATCACCTAATTCCAGTTCAGCCACAAGGTCAATGTCGCGAGTCATTCTCGGAACAGAATAGTAATTCAGGGCTATGGAGCCAGTGATCATATAGGCGATGCCACTGTCAGTTAACTTCTGGGATACATGTCTGAGTGTTTGTAATTCAACATTCATATCGGTTACTGCCGTTCCAAATCAACAAGCTCAAAATCCACAGGATGGTCAAAAAGGGCCCGAATGATTGGCAAGGAAGATGAGATGGTATCAGTGGAAAAAAAACGATGAGAGAAATGACTGTCTGACGAATTCTGTAAGCGCTCTTCTGTCAGTTTCTGAGCCACGGTTTGAGCCAAGTGTGGCCCACCGTGAACAAGTGCAATCGATTGGGGCAGAACACGACGGAAGCTTTCCTCAAGCAAGGGGTAGTGAGTACATCCCAACAAAACCGTGTCGAATTCTTTGTACTGTACTTTTGATAAATAACTCTGGATTACATGGGCCGTCGTCTCATGATTAAACCAACCTTCTTCGGCGAGGGGCACAAGCAGCGGACAAGCGATTTGTTCTACATGCGTGCCGTAGCCATGTCGCTCAAATTCCCGCAAGTACGCTTCACTTTTTACTGTCGATTGGGTTGCCAAAACGAGCACCCGTCCGTTTTTGGTAGCTGAAAGTGCAGCCTTTACGCCCGGTTCGATCACTCCCGTTACGGCTACTGATACCATGTGGCTGACTTCACTTATTGCCATTGCAGTGGCTGTATTGCAGGCGATCACAACATATTTAACTCGACGATTCACCAGGAATTGGACACACGTCTGCGCATAGCGGATTACCACGTGGGCTGATTTCGTTCCGTAGGGGAGGCGTGCAACGTCACCGAGGTAAATAAAATTCTCATTCGGGAGGCGGGCGGCTAAGTCTTTCAGAACAGTAAGCCCGCCTATACCAGAGTCAAAAACACCAATGGGCAGTGCCGGGTCCATGCAGGTTGAAGTAGCATAAATTCGATTTAACGACTAGTGTATTGCTATGATGACTAGCAACTGGAAGACATGGCTTCAGCTGATTTTAGGGCTTTCGCTCGCCTTTTTGTTTTCCTACATGATGGCTCCCTTTGCGGTTCCTATTCTTCTGGGGGCTATCTGCGCGATTGTCTGCTATCCGTTCTATTACAAGCTTCGGCAAAAAGTGCCTGCAACATTGGCTGCTCTTGGTGTGACGATTGCGCTAACCTTGGGAATATTACTTCCCATTTTGTTTGTGCTGTATAGCGGCTCATACAAAGTCCTTAAATTGGTGTCCAATCTGAAAATATTAAAGGATGGGGATACCTTGGAGAACTTTGTCACGCAACCTTGGATGAGGAGGTTGCTTACCCTCATCGGCAGCTACGCGCCAATGGAAAGCGGATGGTGGCGTGAGCGAGTGATTGAACTTGTTCAAAATATCGCAGAGAAGACATACAGCTTTGTAGCGGCAGGGATTGCTCAAATGCCCGGGATTTTGCTTGGCCTTGCTGTGCTGATTTTAAGTGTTTACTTTATGTTGAGGGACGGAGAACGGCTATTGCATTTTCTGGCCGGACTGTCACCCATGTCGCGCGAAAAGTCGCTTGATCTTTACCGCGTTTTTGAAAAATCCTGCAGAGCCGTCGTGATAGGCTTGTTTCTAAGTGCATTTGTTCAAGGTGTTTTAATGTGTATTTTTGCTCTCATCACATCGGTTCCCAATCCCGTGCTGCTCGGTGCGATAACAGCGGGGATGGGCATGGTACCTCTAGTAGGTTCTGCCCCCATTTGGATTGGCGCCGTGATCTATCTCTTTGTTAAGGCTCATGTAGGATTAGCTATCATTATGCTGATAGGTGGAGCGCTCATTTCCATTTCAGATAACGTGGTTAGGACGTTAATCATGCAGGGTGGGGTTCAAATGCATCCACTGCTTGCTCTGGTGAGCGTGTTTGGTGCTTTGGCCCTGGTGGGCCCTCCCGGTATTTTTCTGGGGCCTATCGTTGCCGCTATTTTTGTGTCTTTTCTCCAGATGGTCTCCCAAAGTATCTCTGAGGATTAGCATTCTTAGATATTCACCCGTGCGACATACCGCTTGGCCGAACAGTATTGGTCTGTTATAAAACACCGGTGCACTAACAAGGGGTATGTGGCATATGCTGTCTAAGCGCTCGACTTTATTGTATAAAAGACTACAAGAATCGATGGCTGAACATAACAGTGCTTTTGTGCAGGCCGAAGTGACTGGGTATTCTTACCTGGGCAAGTTTCAGCTTTTGCTACGCGGTATGCTGCTTGCTCTTTGGACAGCTTTTGCGCGCTATTGGCTATGTATTGAACGTATTCCACCCTTCTTATCGGTAGCCTTCACGGGAAAGGGATTTGGAAGTTGGGAGGGAAGGATACTCATTTGGGGAAAAATTCGCAGACTTGTTCTTAGCTTCGTTCCTCGAATTGCGAAGACTCTTCAAAAGAAATATGGGCTTGTGGGTGGTTGCCAAAACTGTGGTTCCAGCTGCCAATTGCTTTTTCAATGTCCCCATTGGGATGACCGGTCAGGACTCTGTTCAGTTTATGAATTGAGGCCCAATATCTGTCGACTCTTTCCTATTACGCCCGCGGACATTCGGGATAGAAACCTGGCTGCGGCGAAAGCCGGATGCGGATTTACTTTCGCGAAGAAGGCACCGACTCCAGCCCATCCGCCACATCTCGTGCCTCAGCTGGAGCGTACTCGATAAACGGTAAATCTAGATGACATTCGGATACGGCACAATTTTCATGAAGGTTGCTTTTATCTCAATCTGAAAATCGTAGGTGAATCTGATCACGTCATTGTCAGCGAACATCTGAGCGGGTGGGTTTTCAAAGTGGCCCACTTCTCTTAGGGCTCTAATGGGTGCAATATCGAATAGCTCTTTTCCGCTTTGCTTTAGGATTCGAATATCGGTGACGTCCCCGTTTCTGTCCAAGCTGACAAGAAGTTTGGTGGAATAGGAATCAGAATCCAATCGCTTGCCCTTCCGTTCATATTCATCCCGCGCGCGTTGAACCCATCGCACCCAGGGATCGTAAACTTCGTCTGCAATGCGATTGAGGAAAGATGCGTAAAGAACAGGGTCGGTGTTGAGAACGGTTTGTGGACCTTTCTCGATGTCATCGGGCAGACCGTTTGGGCTGGCGCCCAGAAGATCTGAAAGTTTTGGTTCGCCTTCTTCACTCCACTCGCCGGGTGGGTGATCGGTCGACCCCTCTCGAAATCTGCCCCTCAGGGGGCTTTGTGTTTCCTTATCCGTTCTATTTCTATATTCTCCCAGGAATCTTGCCTGTTGATCCGAATTTGCACTTTCTGGTACGCGGCTTGATTGAACGATCGCTCGCGCCCCATCCGGCCAACGTTCCACAACAATTTCCGGTGGCTGTTTACTTTCGAGATCCGATACAAAGTTCTGGAAAGGAGAGGGGATCAATGGGAGCAGGGAATGCAAAACAAGCGCCAGTAGAACAAAGAAAGAAAGCGAATGTTCGCGATTACCGCTCATCGTATTTCACGAGCGCTAAGTATAATCCATTCGCGGGCGCGGTGCGACCGGCAAGTTCCCTCTTCCTTGAGAGAATGATTGTCGGTATTTCCTCGGCCGTCATTTTGTGCTCTCCAATCTCCAGAACAGTGCCGATAATAGCCCTGACCATCTGCTTGAGAAATCCATTGGCCTCTATGGTGAAATGGTAGAGCCCTTCAACGGTACAGTCTTGTATCAGGTCAAACCGAATAACCCTTCGAATGGTTGAGCGGACGGAAGCATTAGGTCCCTGGAAAGCACGAAAGTCTTTTTCGCCTACAAAAAGGGGAAGCACCTTCCGAATTTCTTCCCAGTCCAGTTTGCGGGGATAATGAAGCACTCTTCTGTTAAGCGCGCTCGCGTGTTTACGGTTGAGTAAGTAGTATTCATACACTTTAGAAGTGGCATGGTTGCGCGAGTGAAAGCTCTCTGATTCAGACCTGGATTCCAAAATGCGGATAGAAGGGGGAAGCTTAGCGTTGAGCGCGCTGGCCCATTTTTCGGGGATTATTTGGCTTGTGGTATGGAAGTTTGCAACTTGTCCCTTGGCATGCACTCCACTATCCGTGCGCCCCGCTCCATGAACAGTGACCTTTTCTCCCGACAGCGTTGTCACCGCTGTTTCAATGGCCTGCTGGATAGTTGGCAATTCGGGCTGACGTTGCCAGCCGTGAAAGTCTGTTCCATCGTACTCAATAAGCAGTCGGATATTCATTTCATAGTGGTTGGTGTACTAGGCGCTAGTACTAGGCCATTGCTCGGTATGAGTAAAGTGTTTCAATGATTTCAAGGGCGTTGAGTGCAGCCCCTTTTCGCAGGTTATCAGTGATGATCCACAGGTTAATTCCGGATGGTACGCTAAAATCCCGCCGAATCCGGCCGACAAGCGTGCAATCACTTCCGATGCATTCCACGTTCGTTGGGTAAATATTTGCTGTCGGATTGTCGAGGACCTTCAGGCCGGGAAAGTTATCCAGTATCTCTCTCACCGTTTCTAAGTTTTCAAAAGTTTTCTCCATCTCGATATTCACACTGAGTCCGTGGCCACAAAAAGTGGGTACCCGAACAGCAGTTGCCGATATCTTCATTTCCGGAGCTTCTAAAATTTTTTTTGTTTCGAGTACTATTTTTTCTTCTTCTTCAGAAGAACCATCTTCCTGGGTTCCACCAATTTGGGGGATACAATTAAAGGCAAACCGATGTGGAAAGTCTGAATCCACGCTCATTCCGTTCATGAGCGAAATGGTTTGTTTGGAAAGTTCCTCGTAGGTTCGCCTTCCGGCCCCCGAAGCCGATTGGTAGGTAGAAACGACCACACGATTAACCGTGTAGCGATCATGCAAAGGCTTAAGGCAAAGAGCCAGGGGGGTAACAGTGCAATTGGGAGTTGCAATGATTGGACCGTCAAAATCTCTTAATAGCTGTCCGTTTACCTGAGGAATGACAAGAGGAACATCGTTTTGCATTCTAAAAGCATGCGAATCATCAACGACCAGGGTTCCGGCGTTAACGGCGTACGGTATGTACTTTCTGCTAATGTCAGCTGGAACCGAAAAGAAGGCCACTTCAATATCGTCAAAACTATCGCTGGTCAATTCATCGACATCCGCTTGTGCTTCGTACAGATCAACCGATTGCCCGGATGATTCTTCCGAGGCGTAGAGCTTTATTCTGGGAATACGCATCCTGTGCTGGTGAAGCAAATCCAAAAATTCACGCCCCACCAGTCCAGTTGCCCCTACCATTGCCACTGAGTTAATCTTTCCAACGTGCGAAAACGTCATGGCTCACCTCGAAAATTTTTTGCCGCTGACGGCGATGTTACACTTGGCGACACCTCTTCTTTTCTCATGATTTTCCGCAACCAACTCAGCAGTTCCCTTAGTAGTCCCCATAAAGCATAACATCCGAAGACCGTTGCCAGAGCAATCTCATGTTGTATCGCAATAAAGGCAATCATAATGACTAACAAGACTAATTGAAAAAAACTGCGTCGGTGTCTGAGATCAAAGTCCTTGAAACTGCGATAACGAACAGAACTCACCATGAGAAGCCCAAGAAGCAAAACTCCAGCAAGCGCCAGGATGGGCGGGTACTGCAGGTGCAATGCCTCAGTTGCCAATATTGCTGTAGCAACGCAATCCGCAGCGGCCGGTATCGGAAGTCCGAGAAAATAGCTTTTCGGTAACTCGTTTGCGATAGTATTAAAACGTGCAAGTCGCAAGGCGCCACAGGCGGCAAAGAAAAATGCGGCTACCCATCCAACTCTCCCAAGTGATTGCAGACTCCAAATGTAGGCGAGTACCGACGGAGCAATTCCAAACGAAACCACATCCGCGATGGAATCGTATTCGACACCGAACTGACTGTGACTTTTTGTCATGCGCGCCACGCGGCCGTCCAGAACATCAAAAATACCGGCGAGCAAAATCGCATAGCTCGCTTTTTCAAAATCGTGATTAAACGAACGGACGAGTGAATAAAACCCGCAAAAAAGATTGCCTGTCGTAAACAGGCTCGGAAGGATCAGTATGTAGGATTGGCGCTCTTTTCTCACAAACCACCTCCCAATCAGGGCGTAAGACTTGCCACTATGGTCTCGCCCCCCAGAACCTTCTCACCGGTTTTTACAAGCACCTCAGAGGATTTAGGCAAATAAATGTCGCAGCGGGAACCGAAGCGAATCAGCCCCATCCTTTGCCCTTTCAAAAGAAAAGTTCCAATGGTCGGGTAACAAACAATCCTTCTGGCCACAAGGCCAGCAATTTGAACAACGATTATCCGCTGCCCTTTAGCTGTTTCGAACAGAATATGATTGCGTTCGTTTTCTTCGGGCGCATGTTCTTCAAAGGCAGCCATGAACCGCCCACGATGGTAACGCATGTCACGGACAGTGCCGTCTACTGGCGCCCTGTTCACATGAACGTCCCATAACGACATAAAGATACTGACTTTACGCATTTCTTCCCGTGAGAACTCATTTTCAACGGCGTCACCAACGAAAATGATCGTGCCATCGGCTGGGGCAGCAACCACCGATAACCCCACGGGTGGAAGTCTTTCAGGGTTGCGGAAAAAAAAAGCTATATAAAGGGTTATAAGAAAAAATACTACGCCGACGGGCCATAACCCGCCTGTGGTGAAAGCGACTGCGGCAATCAGCGTAACGGCCAGGAAGGGAATGCCTTCCTTCACAATTGGGACGCTCTCGTTTTTCAAGGGACGTCTGCTCCCCCGCTGTTATCGGTACTATCAACTGTACTCTCTTCGTCCTCTTCTTCGAAGGTTTCTTCGGGTTCCGGTAACTCCGCCTCGAGTGTCTCCACTTCTACCCATACGGCGTTCGGCTCATCGTCAGGGAGCTTTTTTAGGGTTTCTTTGTACTCAGCTTCCTTAATCAAACCTTTAGCAATATTGCGTTCCACTATACGCCGATCAAAGAACTTCGTGTCTGCCATACCTAGCCTCACTCCTTTGTGTTTAAACAACGATTCTGTCGCCTTACGCGACAGTGACTAAATAACCCAGTATGATATCGGGCACCGCTGCACTTAGCAATGGCCTTCCTGGGTTGTCACCGAAAGCTTGGCGGCCTGATCTGCAGGGTCTTTCTGAGGCGCAGGGACTTCAATGTTGTCCGCAGTCCCCTCAGCTGCAGATGTCTCCGTTTGTTTCTTGTCGTAATTTTCAATCATCTCTTGCAATTCCTTGCCTTCGATCACTTCGCGTTCTGAAAGCACCCCAGCAATATGTCTTAATAAATCCTTCCTCGCCTCAATCAGCCGAGTGACTCTGGAATACGATTCCCCTAACATTCGACTGATTTCCTTATCGATTTTTTCCGCGCTGGCCTCGCTATACTCTTTTTGAAAGCTCATTGGGCCGGAGGGAGAGGGAAGAAAGGTGGTTCTTTCAGGACTGAAGGTGCGATGGCCGCACTCTTTGCTCATGCCATATTCCATGACCATACGTTTTGCAATGTCAGTTGCTTTCTGCAAATCGTCCTGCGCTCCGGTTGAAACCTCGCCAAACATTACCTCTTCTGCGATTCGTCCGCCCAACAGGATATCTATTCGCGCAACAAGCTCATCCCTGGTCAACAAATAGCGATCTTCTTTGGGCAGCGCCAGAGTAAAACCCAAGGCCCCAAAGCCTCTTGGAATAATGGATACCTTATGAACGGGATCCGCCCCTTGAGTGAAGTAGGTCACAAGCGCATGGCCTGTCTCATGATGGGCTACAATTCGTTTTTCTTTTTCATTAATAAGGCGCGTTTTCTTTTGGAGGCCTGCGATTACACGGTCGATTGCATCATCAAAGTCAATTTGGTCCACTATCCCTTTGCCTTTGCGGACAGCGAGTAGTGCGGCCTCATTGACCACATTGGCAAGGTCGGCACCGACGAAACCCGGCGTTCTGGCGGCTACTATCTTCAGGTCTACACTGGGTGCAAGCTTAACGTTCCGACTGTGGATCTTTAAGATAGCTTCACGACCGCGGATATCCGGGCGGTCAACCAAGACCTGACGGTCAAACCGTCCGGCTCGCAAAAGAGCGGGGTCCAAGGTTTCCGGTCGGTTCGTTGCAGCCATGATGATGACACCTGTGCGGGTATCAAATCCATCCATCTCTACCAATAGTTGGTTGAGGGTTTGCTCGCGCTCGTCATGGCCCCCTAAAGGAGAAACTGCGCTTCGTACTTTTCCAATGGCGTCCAACTCATCGATAAAAATAATGCACGGGGCTTTTTCGACTGCCTGAGCAAACAAGTCCCTGACCCGAGCAGCCCCTACACCGACAAACATTTCGACAAACTCAGATCCGCTTAAGCTGAAAAATGGAACATTGGCTTCTCCGGCTACGGCTCTCGCAAGGAGCGTTTTACCGGTACCGGGAGGGCCCACCAGTAGGATTCCTTTTGGAATCTTGCCACCGATAGCTCGAAATTTCTGCGGGGTTCTTAAGAATTCGATTATTTCAGCCAGTTCTTCTTTGGCTTCATCCACGCCAGCCACGTCTTCAAACGTGACCTTCTTTGAATCGTCCACTACCAACCGTGCACGGTTCTTGCCGAACGTCATGATTCCCGCGCCCGGTCCCATGCGAAAGGCCCGCGAAAAAAGAATCCGCCAGATGACCAAAATGACGAAGAAAGGAAGAATATAATGATAAAAAATATTCTTAAGCATCACGTTCTCTGCCTCGTAATGCACTTTCATTTCATCCAGCAAGGCAGTGAACGTTGGGTCTTCCCAGTAATGGGTCATGTAGTAGACCCCTGTTGGCTGAGTGATGCGCGCACTTTTCGGCGATTCCGCCGGGAAGCCCATGTATACGTTTTCCGAGCGAACAACCTTCTTAATTTCGCCCGAGCGAATCTTGGCCTTAAATTCACTAAAAGGGATTTCCTTCGATGCGACATCGGGCCGTGTATAAATGGAAAGAAGAAGAATAATGCCCAGTCCGAGAAAAATCCAAGTCCACAATCCATTGCGCGACGGCAGTCCGGGAAATTTTTTCTTCCCGGAGCCCAAGGGCCCGCCTGGTTTGGAGAACTTAGGAAGAGGCAAACGAAGTTTTCGTTCTTTGGTCTCCTCTTCGGTAGACTTTTTGGAACTATCTTCTTGAAGGGTGGACATAGATAACCCATTCGTATACCACAGCCGTCAGGTCAAATCAACGGATTGGCCGCAGAATCCCATGAATTCAGGTGCTTAGAAAACTATTGCCGGTTGCCCTTATGCTCGTGCTTGTATCGCACCGCATGCCTGCGATAATGTGGACTCGTGTTCTTTGAAAATTTGGGGGTGACAAGGCTTCGACGTGGGTACTGAAGCTTGAAGTCGCATGCCGAGTTGGTCGCTGACTCGTTAATAAGGCGGCACAACTATAATTGACAATGCTCAATTAGCCTATGCTGCTTAATTAAAAGTGGCACGCTCTAGGAGGTCTTTCCCACGAGCTTCTTAGAGCGACAATAAGTGGGATCGGGTCTTCGTGGCGTCTCAGCGCTAAGATCTTAAAAAAGCTGAGGCTAGTTCACAGGCAGCCCAGCCTACAGGGACGCCTGGGAGCGAATAATAACAGTAGGACACGCATGTAGAGGCTTCGGCAGAAGGCTTACGGACCCGGGTTCGATTCCCGGCACCTCCATATTTGTCAAAAATTTACAATTTGCTGGAATTATTTTCGATTTTCGTTCGATTTTCTGGTTCGTCTGTTGTCCCGTCATCCTAACATAACCGAACGACACGCGAACACTTCTTAGAATCGTCTTAATACTTCGCTCAGAAATTCTCCGACATGAGGGCGGTCCTCTTCGTCAAGAATCTGAATGCGCTCTCCTTCACTTGTGAATTCATGTTTGTGATGATGCTTATGATGTGATGCTGTTTCTTTCGACTCATCTTCGGTGTGTGGACTATCAT